>NZ_JBPPZG010000047.1:0-21081 GCF_051918545.1 Pseudogracilibacillus amylolyticus (SeqCode)
TTTTTTAATTCTATTGTGATAAAAGAATGAACCAGTACACTCACTTGAATAAAACACTATTTTAACCACAGCTTTAGCTGCTTGCCCTTGACCGCCGTGCCACTTCTTAGTGATCGCTGGAAGGGGTCGGGGCCCCGCCAGCGGAACTTAGAAGTGATTGTCCGTGGTAAGCTATTGATGCGAATGGGCCGTAAAGGCTTTATTTCTGCCATTCGCCATCAAATCCACTACCACGGACACAAACAAGGTCAAGGGTGGTGGTATTGTTGCTAAATACTAGAGCGTGTATACTGGTTTTTCATTCGGCAATGGTGGATTGAAATTGTGTCCTGAGTGTTTAAAGACTGGTACATTTCATCGCAAAGCATGGTAAAAAGAACCGCACAGCTGGTAAAAATCGTCCGCAATACTCATACACTCCAAATGCGATCGGGCGCATGGTGTGCTATCTTGTTTTTCTTATAGGATCTCATCTACTTATGGTACGGTTCACCGTGGTGATTTAAGAGGCAAAAAGTCGTACTTTAAATTAACATTTGACGAACTTTTATTCATATGTTAACTTTATAAGCATAAGATAATTAACAATGCTTATGTAAGTCGTAAGGGATTAATACCTTACTACTTACAAGCGTTAGAGTACAAAAGCCCCAGAAACTGTCGTAAGTGATTTTTCCTTGCTACAGTCTCTCGGGCTTATTTTATTTCCCGTACATTAACCAGTCATATATCTTAACCACTCTTCTAAAATTAGTTGAAACTTGGCCTTTTTTGATTTGCAACACATTAGGAATTTTCCTGTAAACATCTGCAAGGAATTCTTGTAATTCAGTTAAATCTATCTCTTCTTCTTCTAAAAGACAGATATACTCTAAACTTTTCTCTAACTCATATTTCAAAGCAATTCCAGATACCGATCTCTCTTCTAATTTAAAAGTTTCCTTTTTTCTAATTAGATTACGATTAAGAAACTCATCGAAATTGCTCTTTATCTCTTTGGAGATTTGGTCTGGCAAATTACCTTCGTACTCCTTAACATACTTATAGATTGGAATACTGTTACTATGTCGTTTCAGTAAAGTAGGCAACACCCGTTCAATAATTGGTTCTATTAAAAATTCCTTATCATCAAAGATAATGTCTTCATAGATATCCTGAACAGTAATTCCCTCGTAACCTTTATCAGCAAGCCTCTTAATTATCCCGAACCCCACCACTACCTCTAAATCTTCTAGTTTTTCATCATCATCAGCATCTATCACTTTTAAACTCTGACTTGGTTCACTTGTTAACACTAAATCATAAATCTCACTTTTCAATTTCCTTAACATAGGTACCCTATACTTTGCCTTAATAAGTGATAAAGACTGGTACAAGGTAGAGTAATCTTTTAGAAATACATGAGTCATTTCTATTCGTTTTCCATTCTCAAAGACCTTTTGGAATGTTTTTATAGAATCTTTCTTATCCTCGTTATTCCACTCAACAAAAAAGAACCTATCTTTTAACTTCTCTAATTGTTCGTTACTTAAACAGGAAACGATAGAAGTTAGTATTTCCTCTATATTAGGATCGTTGATAGAATAGCCTATAAAAATAATTGGATGCTCCAAAAATATTGTTAGTATTTTAGAAGCCAGATAAGCATTCTTATCCACAAATTCTAGGTAGTCATCTTCATTTATAATAATAGATTCAGGTTTAGTAACACATCCATGGATTTTGTAAATTTCACCAATACCTTGAATTACGGAAAAGATTAATTCGTTTTGACCAATGTACACATCGTAATCATTAAAACAGGATTCTATAAAGGTATCATAGTTAGTAGTAATAACCCCCGCTATATGATTATTATTTCCTAGTTGTTTAAATAGCTTTATTTCTTCATCATATTCCGAATTAATATTCTCACTCTTACTAATTAGATTGTCCGCTATATGAATTTTAAAAGGAGAAACTCCAGCATGAATCTTTTCTTTATGGATTTCTCTTAATTCCTTATACTTATCATCAGTTAACCAATGCGGATTAAAATCGTTTTCTATTAATGTAGCCAATTTCGGGTTAGTGCCTACAGGTGTTTCAAATTTTTTTATCTCCTCTAAATATAGTCTATAACCAAAATCGTTATTTTTTGCTATATTAGCATATTCCTCAAGGAGTCCTTCCCAGCTTTGTGCACCTAAATATCTTCTTGAAAGACCTGCTCCAACGAATAAGAATGGCAGTGTATCAAATCCACTCATTATACTATTTAATTTTAATTTTAATTCATCCATATTACTCCCCCTAAATGCAGTAGATATTAAAGAAGGCAGTTCAAAGAAATCTTGAACTGCCTCCTGTTGTTTTATCCTGTTGTGTTCATCACCAAGTAGTTCACATCATAATTCCTTTACAATCTCTTCATCCAATATTGCTTTACGCTTCTCCCAGTCTGGCATTAGCGAATACAACATCTTGTAAAAACTATCACTATGATCATTATACTTAAAGTGGATTAATTCATGTAAGACAACATAATCAATACAATACTTTGGTGCCTTGATGAGCTCTGAGTTTAAAAATATTGTATTCTTATCTGTTAAAGCTGATCCCCATCGTGCTTTCATTAGCCGAATATCAACTTCTGGCTTCTCAACTCCATACTTCTGTATCAAAGGGAACATTTTTTCAAGTGATTCATTAAATGTCTTCTGTGCTTTATCCCGGTACCAATCATCCATTAACTTTGCCTTTCGAGTTAGATTATCCATATCTTTTACGTACATATAGATAAAGCCTCGAAAGTATTTCACAACTTCTTCTTCCATGGCCTTCTTTACTCTCAAGCGATACTGCTTTCCTAAATACTTAAAAGTCTCACCACTTACATATTCTCGTTCACTTTGCTTTATTGGTTGAACATCTTCAAATTGCCCTACATTTTTAAGTATCCAAGAACCCTTCGATTTCACAAAATCATGAATGAAGTCGATAGGTACCTTTTCATTTGCAGACACTTCGATAGTCATATCAGGTTTGACATTCAAGTTTACATTTTTAACCTTTTTCCGCTTCAAAACAAAATCAATGACTTTATTGCCGTACTCTATCTGATGTTTTTCCATGCTGCTCCCCGTCCTAATAGCGTCTCAAAGCAACTGTTTTAATTTGCTCAATAATTTTATCAATCGTATCAAAATCAAGATCGAGATCGTGATTCTCTTTAAAGTCAAAAAGAAGGTCATCCAATTCTTGTGCAATACGATTATGAATTTCCAAATTATCATGCCAATCTACTTTTTGATGCTCTTCTATTACTTTATCCATATCACGTGCCAACTCACCCAATGTATTCGTATCATAACTTGCAGACGTTTCTTTTGTCTCACTCAAAATGTCTTTTGTGACACCGTAAAAGGCTTGAGCATTTTGATTCTCTCTTATAACAGAAGGGTAATTATCAGTAGATTGACCACTTTGATAGTCCTTCATTATGTCTTTCATACGATTCAAATACTCAGCTTCCGAGATACGCTTATCCCGATATTCTTGAATAGCCTCTTGAATGCGTTCAGAGAACTTCTTATAATACGAAGGGTTTTCATCCCATTTGGTATGGACACTTTTCGTCAAGCGAGTTCGTATAGCATCTGCTTTTGCTCGCTTCGAGCCAAGACGCTCTATTTCCTCTTCAAAAGCCTTTGTATTTAGGATATCAACTGGATTGGTAATACGAATGACATCTTCTGCTGCAATGTAATTATCCATTAACTTCTGCATTTTTGCTTCGTACTCTTTATGATCAATCGTATCCGAATACCTTAACTTAACACTTTTTCTTAATTCTTGGAAAAACTTGAAGTCCTTTTTATATTTCTCTATCTCTTCCTCTGGCAAAGAATAATAAACTTTTTCTGATTCTAAGGCTATTCCAAGATTTCTTCCAAAGTGACTTAACACCTTATAAAATTCTTCTCTTCTCTCCTCGTCTTCTAGCCAAACTTCATATTCTTCTTCGTCTCTCTTGTTTTTGATCGGAGAGAAAATTTGTAGTAGATCTGAATGATATTGCCTTAACGAACCAATAATACTGATGACATCGTAAATTGCACCTTTTAAATCTTCTGGATCAAAGTTTTCTAAACCCGCTCCTGAATACATTTGCATCGCTTCATCTAGTCTTTCTAATAAACCACGATAGTCAATGATTAATCCATAGTCTTTACCTTCATATAGGCGATTAACACGAGCAATTGCCTGAAGAAGTGTATGTTCTTTCATCGGTTTATCAACGTATAGTACGGTTGCACGTGGAGCATCAAAGCCAGTTAATAATTTGTCTACGACGATTAGCATGTCAAGTTCGTCACCTTTAACAAATTCATCTTTAATTCCATCCTCGTACTTTTCTGGTGTTCCATACCGATTCATCATACGTTTCCAGAAACGCTGAATTTTATCTTTTGATTCTACATCCACAGCTTCTTGGCCTTCTCTTTGATCTGGTGGCGAGATAACAACCGCACTGTTTAAATCTCCAAACTCCTCAAAAGCCTCTAAATAGCGAATCGCTTCGATTTTACTATTCGTAGCAAACATTGCTTTAAATTGTGTTCCTTGCGTTTTGTAGTTTTCTAAGAAGTGTTTGTTTACGTCTTCGGCTATTAAATATATGCGTTGTTCCGATGAAGCAAGTTTTTCATATTTACTCCATCTTTCTTCTACTTCTTGTTTATGCTTTTCATTCAAGTTCCTTGTAATCATCTCAAGGCGTTTGTCAATTGCCTTTTGATTAACGGATTGTTCTACCATCTTCCCTTCGTAAAGCAAAGGAACAATGGCTTTATCCCGTACCCCATCAGCAATGGTATACTTATGAATGAGTTTCCCAAATCTTATCATTGTATTTTTTTCTTTCTTCATTAATGGTGTTCCTGTAAAGCCTAAATAACAAGCATTTGGGAAAACCTTTTTCATTTTTAGATTGAGCTCTCCATATTGTGTTCGATGGGATTCATCGACTAGCACAAAAACATCCTGTGAATCAACTGTTTTGTGTTTTGATGCTGTATCAAACTTATGAACTAAAGAAGTAATGATATCAGCACCATTATCATTGATAAGATCGACTAAATGTCCACCTGATGTGGCTCGACTCGCTTTCAATCTTGTGTGGCTAAAGGTTTGATGTATTTGTTTATCCAACTCTACTCGGTCCGTTACAACAACCACTTTGGGATTGTAATTATGTAGCTCTGAGAGTATATACCTTGCAAGCATGACCATTGTTAGTGATTTTCCAGAACCTTGCGTATGCCAAATAACCCCACTCTGACGATTGCCATTCTCATCTCTTTCTTCAATGGTTTTGATGATCTCTTTAATGGCAAAATATTGCTGGTAACGTGCTACCTTTTTTATATCTATATCGAACAGCGTAAAATACTTCGTAATTTCAAGTAGTCTTACAGGATGGAACAATGAGATAATATTCTTATCCTGTGTTGTTGCGAGTCTATTTTCGACTGTTTGATCCAGCCAAGATTCAAGCCAATCTTCTTTTTCCTCTTTCCAAACCGACCAAAATCTTTCAGGAGTATAGCATGTGGCGTACTTCGTTTCATTTTTGTTTGTGGCCATTACTAATTGAACATATTTGAATAAATGTGGGACATACTCATTACCCTGATTACGAATCATTTGCTGTATCCCTTGTTTAACTGAAATGGAGGCCCGCTTACATTCAATCACTCCAAAGGGAATACCATTAACAAAAAGGACTATATCTGGACGAATAGTGCCTCGACCATCCATCCGCTCTACTTCAAATTCTTCTACGACATGGAATACATTATTTTCAATGTTATTCCAGTCGATAAATTGAATGGTAAAAGACTTTTTAGAACCATCTGGTAAAAACTCTGTATAGCTCCTCCCGTTCATTATGGTTTCATAGATAACTTCATTCGTTTTCACTAGTCCATTGGTTAAAGGTTCATCTAAATCTCGGATCGCTTGTTGTATATTCGAATCGCTAAACTTATGAATTTTACCTTTGTACTCATAAGAATTCAGTTCTTTGAGTTTCTCCTCTAATACAGTTCTTAATAAAACATCATTAAGATTCAATCTTAGTTGTTTTACTTGTTCCGGCAATAAATATTGATAGCCTAACTTCTGTAATACTTCTATTGCGGGCATCTGGCTAATATTCTGTTCATCACTCTTTATTCCTATCATATTTACACCTCCATTTATTAAAGATAAGATATGAGCCAAGGTATTACACCTGCACTCGAAATTTTCCTGTTAAGAGTAATTGCATAAGGCCTTTCTTTTGTTCTTTTAAAAGTTCTACTTGTTTGTGTAGTAATTTAATCTCATTGTCAGAATTACTCAAAACAGTAGCAATTGACTCCTGTTCTTCTATTGGTGGTAAAGATACTTCAATTTTCATAACCTCATTTTTAGAGATATTAAATCGTGTTGACCCTTGAGCCAATCTTAACGTTTTTCTCCTAAAATCGTTACCCCGGAAAAGAAATTGAGCAAATTCAGGAAGTAAGTAACTGAAATCATTCAAGCGGTATCCAAAACAAAAGCTATTGAGGTACATTTCATCAACATCATATAACAATACAGAACTCATTGCTACTTCATCTGGGGTCTCAGAGGACGTTGTGAAAAATATATCTCCATACTTTGTACTATTTTGATTTTCACCATCTTCAATTTGTACATAATCTACCTTAGCAGGATCTATTTTAGCATCATCAAATATGGTTTTATAAGGAATATAAGGTTTTCCTTCACCAAAATCTTTTGCACTCTTACCTGATAGTCCATTGTAGGTTTTCCCAATTTGTCCTAATGTAACTATCTTCCATTTACCTGTAAACCCAGGCAACCTCACTTCACCAGTTAACAGTTTCTGCATTAATCCTTTTTTCTGCTCTTTTTTCTGCTCAATTAGCTTTTCCTTTAACCCAATTGCCTTGTCCCAGACTGATAGAATTTTAGATATTTTTCTTTGTTCATTAAGTGGAGGCATTGCTATAAAGATGTTATTGATAATCTTTAGATTTAGTCCCCCTCTTCCCCCATCACCAGCAGACAATCTTCTCAACTCATCATATCTATAATCTAAATTGTAATAGAGAAACTTTGAGTCTACTATATTTTCGGGTACAATTGATGCTATTGATTGATTTGTACATAATTCAATTTTATTCATCCCTACAGTACCTCTAGTTTTACCCTGACCTGCAAGAGCTATTAATACAGAGTTTTTTGGTACCATTTTAGCACTTGAAGAATCGTATCCCTCTTTTGTAATCATTTTATCAGTATTATAAATAAATTTATTATTTATTTCTCCAGAACTCATCCACGGGATAACACCACCCCAATATTCAGGTTTTCGAGTACTTGGAGTTCCTCCCGCAAATACCTGTTTACTTATATCATTAATTTTTTTAACTTTCCAATCCTTAGGTATAAACTCGTATTTTCTTCTTATAGACACCATAACCACCTACAATCCAAGCTCTTTCAAATACTTTTCCATCTGTACTTCCACTTCTTGAATCTCTTTCTTTATATTCATAATGTTTTCCTTTACCGCTACCATATCAACTGGTTCTTCTTTTTCAAACGTATCAACATAACGAGGGATGTTTAAGTTATAATCATTTTCCTTAATCTCATCTAATGTTGCAACATAGGAAAATTTATCAAATGTTTCTCTCTTTTCATATGTTTTAACAATTTTTTCGATGTCTTGCTCTCTTAATTTGTTTTGGTTCTTCCCTTTTTCAAAGTGTTCTTCACTTGATGCGTCAATAAATAAAACATCATTGCGAGTTCGGTCTTTACGGAATACCATGATACAAGCTGGGATACCGGTACCAAAAAATAGTCCTTCTGGTAATCCAATCACAGCATCTAAAAAGTTCATTTCAATAATCTGTTTGCGAATTTTCCCCTCACTAGCACCACGGAACAATGGACCATGAGGGAGTATCGTTGCCATTCGTCCATTTTCTGCTAATGAATAAAGCATATGTTGTACAAATGCATAGTCACCTCGTGATGCAGGTGGTACACCCCATTCAAAACGACGATGCGGGTCAAGACTTGCTTCCATCTTAAATTTCTTATCCGTTGACCCTTCTCCAGCAAATCCCATCGCCCACTTATCTAATGAGAAAGGAGGATTTGCAACGATTGCTTGGAACTTCATTAACTTACCATCCTCGAAATGTAATGGATTCGCTAACGTATCGCCCCATTCAATTTTAGCGTCATCAATGCCATGTAAGTACATGTTCATTAATGCTAATGAGTGAGTTGCCCCATTACGTTCTTGTCCATATATTGCAACTTTTTTATTTGGAACTTGATTGACAACTTTTAATAATAATGAACCAGATCCACATGTTGGGTCATAAATACGGTCATTTTCTTGTGGCTTTACTAACTTTGCTAGAAGTTCAGAAACCTCAGCAGGCGTGTAAAACTCTCCGCCCTTTTTACCTGCATCTGAAGCAAATAATCCAATCATATATTGGTATGCATTACCAACAATATCTTCATTACCTAATTGCGATGGTCTTAAAGATAATTGCTTAAAGTCCTCTAATAAGGAACGAAGCATTGCATTCCGTTCTTTTGCTTTTCCTAGAATCGCTTCACTATTAAAGTCAATATTACGGAATACTCCACGGAGTTTACCCGCATTTTCATTTTCAATTTTTTCCAATGCCTTGTTGATGATTTCGCCAATTTCTGGATCATTACGTTTACTGTATAGATAATCAAATGTCGATTTATCATGAAGTACAAAACGTTCTCGTGATAAAGCTCGTCGGATCCGTTGTTCGTTACCTTCATACCGTTTCGTATATTCTTCTACTTTTTCTTTGTATGAATCACTTAGATACTTCACGAACAGCATCGTTAGAATATAGTCTTTATAAGTAGATGAGTCAATTTTTCCTCTAAATGTGTCTGCTGCTTGCCATAATGTGCTATTTATTTTTTCCTGCGTTGTTATTTCAGCCATTTTTTCTTCCTCCTAAAATCTTCTGAGTTACTCCCTGAAAGAGCAATTCCTTTTCTTCTATTAACTTTCTGTACAGCATTTTCTCTCTTTGATGCAATTGGTAAAGTTCGATTAATACTTTCTGTCTTGAGATTGGTGACACCTCAATAGGTATATTCTTGATTGCATTTTGATTTGTACCCGGAATCCTACTTCCAAATTGAGAACGTTCTAATTCAAACTTTACATAATTTGTGTTGAGATACCAGGCTAAATACCTTGGCAAAATGTTTTTATTCTTTACTTTTATAATGGCAAAGTAAGATGGAACTAATAGTCCGCTATGCTCGCTATCTATGTAAACAGCAGTGTACGGCTGACTTAGTCGCATTAAAATATCTTTTTCTTCCGTAAAGTAATGTGCATCTAACGAATCACTACTAATGAACTTTTCGAATGCTTCATTTATTATTATACCTTCTTCGCTAACGTTTTTTAGTGACAAAAGTTTGTAGCTAGCTTTAGCATCATATTCAATTTCAGCCTTTTTCCTACTTAAAACAAGCCCAGTTTTTATGTGAGCAATATCACCTAGTTGCATACAGCACCCCCTTAAATGTTAAATAGTATATTTAACCAAATATCGTTAAATACAATATATAACTTTTGATACCTGGAGTCAACTTTTATCTAATGATGAACCAAACCTCATTGGACAACAAATAAGCATTCTCGACTTTTATCCAAAATTGGATAAAATTCTTCCTCCAACTCGGGGTTTAAATACATTCAATTCTTGATCCTTCTCAGTACTTAAAATAAATAAGAAAAAGCTACTGCAATAAACTTTGCAATAGCTTTGTCTATCCTCAATCCTACCTCTTTTGTTCATACTCCTTTACAGTTTGTATCAAGAAACACTCAATCTCATCAGAGTTCCAATTTAGACCTTTTTTAAGAATATTAATCCTCATATGGACAGGGACTCTCCTTGAGCCTTTTTCTGCTTTAAATATATAGGACCCACTACATCCGACCCTTTCTGCTAGATCATTAAGCGTTAGTAATTCCTGCTCACGATAATCTCTTATTACATTCCCGAAGTTATCAATTGCATTCCTAACCCTTTCTAAATTTTCTATTTCTAATTCACCATTAAGATTCATTGAATACCCTCCTAATATTAGCAGTTCAAACTGATGCCTGTTTTTTCATATCCATTTATAGTAGACAGAAGTCTTAAAAAAACAACTATCAAGGAAGAATATTCTGTTTGTTGCCGTCTATAATACATTAGCTTCATAATATGAAAGGGGTTGTGTGCATTGAATAAAGACGCATTTATCAAATTACCACCATCAAAGAGAGTAGAGGAAGTCAACAAACTATTACAAGATCATGACCTAAAAAAGATTAGTAGTCTCATCGGAATCCCTTCTAGTAGCTTCTCGAAGCTCATGTGGGAAGGCGATTATATTTACCATCAGGCAGACAAAAGATACTATCCATTTGTTCGTTCGAAAGCAGATAGACTGAATACTGCAACAAATATTGATAGTGATGAAATTGCATTCATCAAGAGACATATGGATACCCTTAAAAAAATTGTCCAAAATGCTGAGAAAAGTGACCCCCTAATCTTGGACAAACGGATTTATAACCAAAATGCTCAAATCATGAACAAAAATATCCGAATGAACAATGACATTTATCAAGAATTTACCAGTTTTTGCAAGCAACACTATCCTCATTTGAAAATTCAGGACGTATTTTCCCAATCACTTCTTGACGCAATGCAAAAATACCAGCCAGAAAATTATTGAGAGCAATAATCAGCTCTCATTTTTTCTGGCCTTTTTTATTTTGCTATGATGTTAGGAAGCCAAAACAAAAGGAATTTTTAGTTCGAAATGATGACAGTCTGTTTTAGGTACTTTTGCTCTTTCAACAATATCAATTATGATTTTCACTTGAATGGAAGACTCCAACATAAATCTAATTCACCCGTTTTGATGTACATTCAATGTTTTCAAATGGTTGTTGGATAAATCATTGATAGCAAGACTAAACTGTTCGCAAATTATTGAACTGCTTTGAAATTAGAAGTATCTCTCATTACTTACAGATTTACTTCAATCATACAACTAAATTCAGATCTTAAATGGATTTTCCAAATAACTTGGAAATGACTTATGATTTTCAGTGGAGAAATTTTTTGGGATGAGTATGGGATTAATCTTCAGTTTCTCTAGGTCTTTAAGGTATTGGCGATAGGTAGGTGGGGACATATCCTTTTTAGGAGTATCAATGCTTCCTTTGGAAATGGAAATGAGGAATTTGCGTAGTTTCTCTTTCTTATTTCTTGAAAATGTACTTTTTGCAATTACTTTTTCTGCTTCGAATATTTTGTAGTAGTCGCCCTTATGCACGATTGGTAAGATATGTGTTTCCATATATTCCTTCCATAAATCTTCTTTAAAGTAGCACCATAGCTTTTTTGATCTGTTTCTTCCTTTATCCCTTCTTTTCATTGCATTCAAGTGTGGATTTTTTAGCCTTATTTCATATCTAACTACATGACGCTCATAATCTTTAATGACCTCGCCCTTTGCAACTCGTTCATCTTCCTTGCTATAAAAAATAAATTCAATACTCTCGTTCTTATGATATTGAGAGGTTTCATACTTTATGGGATTTCCATCATCATCTTTTCCCCATTTTATCTTTTGCTTAAAGCGGTATTTTCTTGTATACTTTTCAAACAAATGGAATAATAGCTCTCTTTCCTTCTCATCAGGCACTAGACAATCCATTTTATAATCTAGTCTCACTAATGTGTGGTCATCATAGGAACTGTCATCACCAAATTGCATCAATAAAAATTCTCGTATATTGTTCTCAACCAATTTATAATCTTTCTCTGTAATCGTACTTCTATCTAGCATTTTTACAAGATCAACTTTAATACTTACTTTCCAACTATCTTTGTACTCATACTTCAACCAATTAATTTTATAAGCAGAGTGATTATTTTTAAGACTTTGATTTACCTTTTTAACCGCTGCTAAAATATCGTCAAACTTTTGAATATCATGCCCGTACATAGAGAATAAGTGAAACACTTCTTCATCTTCAATAGAAAGTAGCATACTTAATGTGTGAATCATAATAATCATCTCCTCTGAATTTAGATATGGGAAAGGATAAACCTAGTATCTAACAGGCACCTAAGTTGATTTTCTTTCCCGAGCCTAACCTATTTATTAGACATCCAAACACATTGATTATTCAAATGTGTTATTTAGATAAGTCATGCTATGCAACTGTAAAGAAACTATTCTAATAGATTCGTAACTATTAACCAACAACTGTACAAGTTGTTCATAGAGGTAAAGACGTAATAAAACATTGCAAGTTTTAATCTTTACTAAAGGAAAAGTAAAAAACCGCAAAGCATAAATGCCTTACGGTTATCACTAATTCTGTTTCTAGTTATCCTTATTGTTAAATGGATATCTTTTAAGTACCTTTAATATCTCCTCTTGAACGTGTCCATCCCAACCATGATATGCACGTTCGATACAACTTGAATCTATTTTAGCTCCGTACCTAATTAAATGTTTAAAGATATCTACAAATCCAAAGTAACTAGCAATAGAGAGACAGCTCCTACCATTACTATCCAATATGTTTGGATCTGCTCCCAGCTCTAACAATCTTTTTACAGCCAATATATTATTGACGTACACAGCCCAGAATAATAGTGTTCCTCCGTTTATCTCAAAATCAACACCATACTTCGTTACAATTTGGTCGAGTTGGTCCATATCATCTGAATGAAATATCTTCGTAAGGTTCTGTTGTATATGTTTATCCACGCTGCTTTTCACCGTCTACTTTATTGTTTGCACTATATTTGAGCTGGTCCAATGTAATCTCCTTTTCTAAATCAACTGAGCTCCGAATATCAGAATCATAATATTCCGTTGGTATAAATGATAGCTTAAGAATGTACAGAAATGATTAGATAAGCATGTACAGTTTCGTTCGGTTATTGCATAATATTCTGGGGTGAATATGATGCATATAAAAATTGATGTAAATACCGAAATAGAAATAAAAGAGCTTACAGACTTATCAAAATTAAAATTATTTATGGAGAGTCTGAACATGAAAATTAATAAAAGTAAATTAGCGAGAGATCTGAATGTTGATCGTAGAACAATCGATAAATACTTAAACGGTTTTCAACCAAGTCATACAAGGAAAAGAAAGTCGAAAATCGATGATTTTTATGATGTTATCAAATTGCTTCTCTCAGATGAATCACCACAGAAGTTTTACTATAAGCGAATACTTTGGCAGTATTTAAAAGATAATCATGGACTAGACTGTGCGGATTCTAGTTTCAGAGCGTATATTTCGAGAAAGCCCGAATTCCAACAATACTTTGATTCTCATAAAGGGAGATCAGACAACCAGGAAACCATCCGCTTTGAAACTCCTCCGGCTGAACAAGCTCAAGTCGATTGGAAAGAAAACATAAAGTACATCACTAGAGATGGGGAAATATTGTATGTGAATGTTTGTGTATTTCTTCTATCTTACTCGCGATTCCGGACTTACCTATTGTCGATTTCTAAATCACAAAGTGTGCTATTATCTTTCCTTACGGAAAGTTTCGAATCTATCGGTGGTGTGCCTAAAACTCTTTTAGTAGATAATATGAAAACAGTTATGGATGAGCCAAGAACGGCTTATCGCCCAGGTAAAGTGAATGAGCGATTTTATCAATTCGCGAAAGATTGTGGGTTTGAAGTTAGGCCTTGTATAGCAGGAAGACCACGAACAAAAGCTAAAGTAGAAGCACCTATGAAGCTATTAGATGAGATTCATGCCTATCAAGGGAAATTTAATTATGAGGAATTACACTCTTTTGTACAGGAACTAAGCAATCGAGTAAACAGTCAATATCATCAAGGAACAGGTAAAATACCGATATTACATCTTAAAAAAGAAAGAAACCTCTTAAACCCATTACCACATAGGAAAATAAGAGATTTCTATAAGATAGATCACATACCTGTAAAAGTAAACACTTCCAATATGGTTTCATTTAAGTCCAATTTGTATTCTGTACCACCAGGATACGTTGGTAAAACCGTAGGTTTACAGGTATACGATAATAAAATTCATGTTTATTATAACACGGATTTAATTGCGGAACATCCCATAAGTAATCAAAAGATGAACTTCAAAGAAACACATTATATTGAAAGTTTATCCAAGCAACTTCACTATAAGGATGACATTGAAGAACTAGCAATAAGAAATTTATCCGCAATTAGTGAGGTGTATAAAAATGAATAGTAGCTATACGAAACTTATGGAAAATCTAACATACCTAAAATTAAATCAAATGATGATTCATTTAGATGAAACAATCGATTTTATGAACAACAATGATTTATCTTTTGTAGATGCCCTCATTAAATTAACGGATTATGAGATTGATATGAAAGAATTTAATATGATTAAATCGATGGTAAAAGTGGCAGCCTTCCCGCATTTAAAGGAAATAAAAGACTTTGATTTCTCCTTTCAACCATCGATTAACAAAGAACAAATACTTGATTTTACATCGCTACGTTTTATTGAACAAAAGGAAAACATCGTCTTTTTAGGCTCAAGTGGAGTAGGCAAAACACATTTAGCAACATCGATAGGAATCGCAGCAGCAAAGAAGAGAAACAGTACGTATTTTATTAAGTGCAATGACTTAATATTAAACTTAAAGAAAGCGAAACTTGAAAACCGATTAGAAACACGCTTAAAACATTACGCAAGATATAAATTACTCATCATCGATGAAATCGGTTATCTTCCAATTGATGAAGATGACGCAAAGCTCTTCTTTCAATTAATTGATATGCGTTATGAAAAGAAAAGCACCATCTTTACAACGAATGCGAGCTTTAAATCATGGGGCGAAATTTTTCAAGATCCTAGACTAGCAAATGCCATTTTGGATAGGATTCTTCACCATGCGACGGTTGTTAATATTGTAGGAGATTCTTATCGTCTCAAAGATCATATTCAAACGGAGAATAAGTCGTAAGTTCATAAAGCTATTAGGTATGGCTTCCGCCATACTCAATAGCCCAAACTTGTACATCGTTAAACAATCAAAAGTGAGCATTCTTATCTTGACATTTATACGTTGGTCCATACCTAAATGCACTTTTCTCTTCCAAATCATATTCAGTATAAGGTAATTGAAGAGTTTGCCAAAACTTTGTATTGAGTGATTCATCATTTCGAATAAGTAGCAATTCAAAAGGCTCCTTATCACTTGTGTATAACATGCAATTACTTTTTCCTTCTTCAATAGCTTTATTAATTGCCTTTACTATTTCCTTCAAACCCGCACTAGATGCAATGATAGTACTGGCAAATTCGGGCTGAGGTTGAGCATAGATATTTACTATCTCCTCTTTGGACTTTATAGCTGTATTATTTTTCTTAACTTTATCCAATTTTTTCTCCCCCTATATTGTGAATTCCACAGATCCTTAGAGTCCCTACTTATATAACATAACCAGGACTTTCCCCAGGAGGATATTTTAGTATCGGTCTTATTAAAAATTGAATATTCACCATGTCATAGCCTCCCTCAGCTCCCCAGGTAAAAACATGTATATCCAATAAATCCATTTCACTATTTTCAATCTTCTCTTTCTGGATTTTTATATTTTTTTCAATTTCTTTTGAACCACAGATCAATGAAATAATAGTCGTCCCGGCCCACACCCAATCATCTGGTGATTGTTTCTTGATAATATCAATTTTTTCCTTCATCTTTTCTCCTACCTTTATAAACACAGTAGACTACCCACTCTGTTAATCTTCGCCAAAAAAGGTGAATATGCCCGTCTTACATGGTCGCTCCTCTTTGACTTTAGGCAAATTAGAAAGCTCGCATTCTCCTTAGTAAGAATACGAGCCTTTGGATAGATTTGTTCTATTTAACAAAGATTCTTTTAATATCATGTTATTCCCAGCCTTTTGTAAATTTAAAAAGTCAGTCAAGATTGGATCTCGGTATATTCACATTATTTTATGGATGGTTGCAAATTCATTATCGCTAAAAGCCATAGTATAAAATAGCTTGGTTGACTGTGTTCCACTTAATATTAATTTCAACCATATATTGCTTTTATTTTCATTATTAATAGCCTCTATAAATTGGTTAAATCCTTGATTTTTCTTGCAACTCCCCATAAGTGCTACTCCCTTTAACTTATCAAAGGTTACTTTTACAGTTACTAACTGACTCTCAGTTGATATAGTAATATGGTAGTCTGTTTTGCAACCAAAGTTCTTAATTAGTAAGTAATGTTCCTCTTCTCCTTTTTGTAAAACTTTACTAAAGCCTGTTTTAATCTCTGTTCCAAACTTATCAAAAGTGTCCTTTTCATCAAATTCGAAAAATATTGTAGGAGCACCAAATTTATTGACTCCTAAATATAGGTTCTTCATACTTATACTCCTCTCTATAATTAACTTCAACCTATATAACTACATTAAAATTACACTTTCATCACCTCCCCATAAAATCTAACCCGCAATCAATATTCATTACTTCTATAAAGTTGAATTATTTTATCTTACAAAATCCCAATTGCCTTTCTTGAAGCGTTATGAGCTGCTCTGTAAAATGGATTGTGTCTCTTTTGCTTTTCGCTCATATATGAAATATTTAATTCAACTTTAGAATGTGTTGTTGTAAATTGTAGTTTTCTTTTATTTATCTTTCCTGCAACAGCATTGATAGGCGGGTGCCTCTTTGAAACCGTGTTTGTTTGGTTTAATTTGTCTACCATATTCCAGTCGCTAAAAACTATTATTCTTGATGGAAGATGGAAATCCTTATTCAAAATTTTATCCAATTGAATTAAGGCAAACTCAACAGCAACTAACTCGGCATATACATTCATTCTTTTCATAGATTGGTTATAATGTTTTTTAGATTTTACCAATGTCATTCCTTGGCCTACAAAAATTACTCCTATTCCAAATACCCCTTGTTCCTTCAATTCAGAACAGTCTACAAAAACACGTAAAGTATCGTCATCCCATAACCAACTGTCCACTCTATCCTGAGCTTCTTTTGGTGGAACTCTTTCTTTTCTCATCATTTGCTTCTTATGAATTCCCTTTGTCACTTCTTACTCCACTCCTCTCATTGACTTTAGGCAAACAAAAAAGCTCGCATTCCCTTTAGACAGGAAGCGAGCTTTTTAATATATTTGATTTATTTTTGTTTAAATTTAATCGCAGCATCGTATTACCTACTTTACCGACATTTTAGTGAATTTATATTTACAGTTTTCTTTCTATGTATTTTAGTATAAATAATTAGTTTCAATTGGTCAATTCATTTTATTAGGGGGGTAGAACCAAATTTCTTGGACAATGAATTAACAGTCTTGTAAAGTAATAGATACAGGTAATCCCCAGTCTTAATAAGACTATTACCTGTTCATAGTTTACTTCAACAAATTCTACGAAAGACACCCTCACCATGAAAGGATGACAAAAATATGAACATCCCCTCACTAGATTACAATGAAAAGTTCCAAGAACAACTATTAACTGAAGAGGAGCTAGAGAAGGTACAGGCTAAATCATTCATCAATTTAATGTCTGAGTTGTTCCTTAAATATGAGTCTCAAATTTCAGAAACATTATCACAAGTTAAGGAGGAGACGATCAGTGCCTAAAGCCATTGGATATGTACGTGTAAGTACAGATAAACAGCTAGATAATACTTCCATTGAAAAGCAAATAGAAGAGATTGAAAAGTATTGTAAGAATAACCAATTAACCCTTGTGAACATTTACAATGAAGGAGCGTATTCTGCCGAAAATATCAAAGATCGAAAAGAATTTAAAAAGATGTATCAACATGCGTTTGATAAAGAAGAAAACATTGATTACGTTGTGGTATTTAAGTCTGACCGTATTTCCCGTGATAACCTTGATGCTTTATATATTTATAAAAGAATTACAGAAGCAAATAAACACCTAATTTGTATTGCAGACAACATTGATACCCGAGACAAAAATGCAAAGCTCCTCTATCAATTCATGTCGTTAGTTGCTGAATTGGAAAAAGACATGATTAAATTCCGTACAACAACTGGGATGGAGAAAAACTTTGAAAAGGGTAATTTTAATGGTGGTAAGGTCTATGGATACAATACGGAAAACAAAGAACTGAAATTAAATGAGAAAGAAGCAAAGGTAGTTAGATATATATTTGAGAAATATGCCATTGATCAATGGGGATATCGAAAGATTGCTTCAAACCTTAATGATCAAGATATCAAAACGAAAAACAAAAAAGATTGGACTGTCACAGCAGTTAAAACCATCTTAAATAATAAAATTTATATTGGTGAAATAAAATGGAGAGGTAGTTACCGTAAAGGGAAGCATTCAAGAATTATTGATGACAACCTGTGGAAACAAACTCAGAAAATACTTCAAATAAAAAGTTATCTTCCAGAAAAAATCCATCCAGGTTCGTATCCTCTTTCTGGACTAATTAAATGCCCAGAATGCGGATCATCTATGGTACAAGGAAACAGTAGCCCGAAATATAAATATTATCAATGTAGTAAGAATAAAAATAGTGGTAAAGCAGCATGCTCTTCCAACCTTATCAATAAGGAGTATGCTGAAAACTATGTATTTAACTTCCTCTTTAAAACACTTCGAACGTTAAATCTTAAAACCCCAATATTCAATTCCACGATAGCAACCCTATCCAGCGAAGTAGAACCCATTGAAGATAAAGTAAAAGATATGAAAAAAGAACTTCAACGTCTATCAAACAGAAAAAGTAACGTTATTACTTGGGCTAGTGATGGCACTTTAAGCGAAGCGACATTTAGAGAGCAAATTAGCTCCATTCAAGAAGATGAAGAGGAATTAAAAGGATTCCTTAGTATACTTGAGAAACAAATAGAACAAAGAAAAAAACCGAATATGGGAAAACAAATTGAGATTGCAATGGATAACATTGAAAGTGTTTTTGACATTTTAGCAGCGGAAGATAAGAAAAAAGTTCTGCACGCATTCATTGATAATATTTATGTGAATCAAGGGAAAAACACAAAAGAGAGAACGATTAAGAGAATCGAGTTAAAATTTGATTTAAACCATATATCTAACTTAAATCGAACTGCCTAAAGAGAAAGGGGAACATCCTTTCTCTTTTTCTTATTTCATATTAAACTAAATATGAAAGGAGAGAAATATATGAATGAGATAAAACGTGTAGCAATTTATTGTAGGGTTTCAACAGAAGAGCAAGCAACAGAAGGTTATAGTATTTCAGCTCAACTGCAAACTTTGCGTCAATATGCACAACTATACGGTTGGGAAATAGCAGAAGAGTATGTCGATGAGGGTATTAGCGGTAAAGATATTAAAGGTCGTCCAGCTATGCGAAAACTTGTAGCTGACGTAGAAAAGGATAAGTTTCAAGCTGTCATTGTATGGAAAATTTCACGTCTTTCACGAAATATGTTGGACACTCTAAAACTTCTCGACAAATTTGAATACTACAAAGTTAAGTTTATCAGTTACTCAGAGAACTTCGATACTGGAACACCTATTGGACGATTAGTTGTCCAACTCATGGCTTCAATCGCTGAAATGGAACGTAATACACTAGCTGAAAACGTTAAACTCGGAATGAAACAAAGAGCTTTGGAAGGGCTTTGGAATGGCGGGGTGGTATTCGGCTATGATCATACGAAAAAGAAAATGCTTGTTATCAATCATAAGGAAGCAGCAATAGTGAAATTAATCTTTACTTTGTATGCCGATGGAAAAGGTTTAAAAGCCATTGCTAACCATCTAAACAAAGCAGGATATAAGACTAAACGGAATCGCTACTTCTCCATTAATGGCGTTGCTCAAATCTTAGACAATCCTGTATACATCGGTAAAATCCGTTGGTTACAATATGAAAATTGGGATACACAACGAAGAAGAGGAAAGAACCCTAATCCGATTCGTGTTGAGGGAAAGCATGAAGCCATTATTTCTGATGATTTATGGAGTATCGTGCAGGCAAGAAGAAAAAGTAGATCATTTAAGCAACGACAATCCAATGAGCCTTTTCTTCTTAGTGGTCTTTTGAGATGTCCTGATTGTGGTCAGGGTATGGTTCCTTCAATTACTACTCGGAAAACTAAAGACGGGGAAAAACGAAAGTATCGCTATTATGTTTGTGGTGAATTCCATAACAAGGGATCGGCTGCTTGTAAGTCAAACTCAATTAAGGCCTATGATGCAGAAGATCTAGTTATTAAGAGAATTGAAACATTTCTTTCTAAGAAGAGATTATACAAAACGCTCCAAGATATAAATTCAAACTCTGTTGGTTTCCTTGGTCAGCTCAATAAGGAATTAGAAAGTATTGAGGAACGATTAACAGAAATAGACTCATTACAAGATCGTTATATGGAAGCATTTGAAAAGAACACCCTACCAACTAGTATCCTACAAGATAGATTACAGAAAGTTAGTAATGAAAAGGAAGAGTTAGAACAAAGAAAGAACGAGATAGCTATAGAATTAGGCTCAAATGATTCAAAGGTAATTCAACCAGAGCTAATTGAGACGCTATTGGAACGGTTTCTCTCGACTTATAAGAAGATTTCCCGGGAGAATAAAAAGCAATTACTTCAACATCTAATTAATCATATAACGATTAAACAACTAAAGGACAAGTCACGAACAGTAAGAGAAATTGAATTGGATTTTGATTTTACCGAAATCAATATATCGAAAACCTTTACTCTAATCCACTTGTTATATCGGGAAACGGATAATGAACACACGTTTTCAATACCCGCTTCCGACAAAAAATTACCACCATATCTTCAACATTTTTTGCCTCTATTTATGGTACGGTTCCCCCCTAATAATCCTAAACCCCCGATACACCTGCTCCAACAAAACCAACCGCATCA
>NZ_JBPPZG010000048.1:0-20899 GCF_051918545.1 Pseudogracilibacillus amylolyticus (SeqCode)
TTAAATGATCGACTAAAACATTCCATGGCGACAATAGAAAAGGAACAAAAAAAATTAAGTTCCGTCTTGGAAAATATGACTGAAGGTGTTATTGCTACGGATAGTAAAGGAGAAATAACACTAATTAACGAAGCGGCGGGTCGTTTTTTTAATGAAAATCCTAATAGTTTAATAAGTAAAGACCTATTGGAACTTCTCTCCCTTGATGAAAAAGTGGAAGATATCATTGAATTGCAACAAAGTGGATCGATCGTTCTTGATCTTAGTGAAGGTGAGGAAGTATTTTTAGTACGCGCAAACTTCTCAGTAATAGCGGATCATCATCAAGATCAGAAACAAACGAGTGGTCTGATTGCCGTGTTAAGTGACGTTACGGAAGAAGAAAGAGTTGAACAGGAAAGAAGAGAGTTTGTATCGAATGTATCTCATGAATTAAGAACCCCGTTAACGACGTTAAGAAGTTATATTGAAGCTTTAACAGATGGAGCATGGAAAGATACAAACATTGCACCGAAGTTTTTGGAAGTGACTCGAAATGAAACAGAGCGCATGATTCGGATGGTAAATAGTTTATTACAATTGTCCCGAATGGATAGTAAAGAACTCACCTTGAACCGGGAGAATGTAGACTTTGTACCTTATTTCCATAAAATAATTGATCGATTTGAAATGAATGAAAAAGACGGAAATATAACATTCGTACGTGAAATTCCTAATGCATCCTATTTTGTTTGGATTGATAAAGATCAAATGACACAAATACTTGATAATATTATTTCCAACGCAGTAAAGTATTCTCCAGATGGTGGGAAAATCACGTGCAAAGTTCAGTTGCAAATAAGACAAATTGTTATAAGCGTCAAAGATGAAGGAATTGGAATTGAATATGATAAGCTAGATAAAATATTTGATCGTTTTTATCGAGTAGATAAAGCGAGAACTAGAAAACTTGGAGGAACGGGACTAGGTTTAGCAATTACTAGAGAACTAGTTGAGGCACATTATGGAAGGATTTGGGTTAACAGTATTGAGGGTAAAGGAACAACTATATACTTTACTCTACCGCTTATTAATGAGAGGCGGAGGCGAGAGGCATGAAATATGAAACAGTAAAGACATTTATTTTAGTTGTTCTCGTAGGAATTAGTTTTCTATTGTCATTTATCATATGGAGCTATCGGCCCAATTACGAAGACTATTATGATGCTAGCTATGTGAATGAAGTAGATGTTGGGGGAATTGAATTAACAAAAAATGATTTGATAATTCCAACAGAAGTTATTTTTCGGGACGATCAGAAAGCTACAGGTTTTATCAATCCGAATGATCAACTGTTATTTTATAAAAACATTGCCTCTTGGATGTTGTACGATTATCGGGTGACAAATTCAGATGGAAGGCCGGATGACAAGAAAAATTATGTTGAATTAATTTTTCCAAGCGCTATACCGGCTGAACTACTTATGAGTTTATTTACATTCCATGATGAATTTGAACCGCCCAACTGGTCGTTTGATCGGGTGTTTTTAGTTGTTGATGAAGGACAAGATAAACTAGAATTATTAATACCATCTGTGG
Source organism: Pseudogracilibacillus amylolyticus (SeqCode) (assembly GCF_051918545.1). NCBI lineage: Bacteria > Bacillati > Bacillota > Bacilli > Caryophanales > Bacillaceae > Pseudogracilibacillus > Pseudogracilibacillus amylolyticus (SeqCode). The sequence goes on from NZ_JBPPZG010000048.1 coordinate 1,579, forward strand.
ATCAAAGAAAAGAAATCACTGCAAAAATAGAAAAATCAGACGTGTATAATGAGTTATTATCCTATATGGATAATGAAGAAAAATTAGAAGAATATATTAGTTTTGGAAAAAATGATCACCCAATCTATCTTCCTAAAGAACGTGTAAAGTCATCAAGTAAGACGTTGATAGGTAGTAAAATTGAGCCTAGTTCTTTTATTAATGCATTATTTAGTAACCCGTCTCTTGTAAAGCCAAACACAAAAGAAGCTTATTTTACGGATGGCCAACGAGGAATGAGAATTGAGCATGATGGACGTAAATTAGAGTATATTAATCCAATTCAATCTTCTTATAATATGTTAGATTCGATGGAGTTGCTTGATAAAAGTATAAATAATATAAATGAACATAAAGGTTGGACGAATGAATTCTTATTTGAAAAGATAAACAAGCCAAAAAACAATATTCAATTTCGGCTTTATTATGAAGGTTATCCTATATTTGATAATCATTCCTTAAGTACGATTGAACAAGAGTGGCGGGAACAAGATTTATATTTGTATTCAAGACCACTTATAATACTAGGTAATCTACTAAATTCAAGAGATGTTGAGTTGCCATCAGGGCAAGAGGTCAGTAATTATCTTGTAAATGATGAACAAATGGAGATAGAGAACATTCAAGATATTCAAGTAGGATATTCCTTAACTTTTTTAGATGAAGCTCATAGTTTAATGTTAGAACCAAATTGGTTTATATTATATAAAGGTGAATGGGTGAAGTTAAATTTACTCGATAACCAACAAGATTTACATTTTGAGGGAGGGGATTAACAATGCATTGGGGCCAGATAAAGACATTATTAATCCTCAGCTTTCTAATTTTGGATATTTACCTTTTTATGCAATTTTTAGATAAAAAAGATCAAGCCGACATTGGAGTACTTGAACAACAGTCATCAACAATCGAGGAACAGTTAAAAGCTGAAGAAATTACTTTTCAAGATTTACCTGAACAAGAATATGAAGAGGCATTTATTTCTGTCCAGCAACAAATGTTTCGTAAAGATGAATTAAGTAGTTTTAATCGAAGTGAATTTCAAGACACATATATAGTTAATAAGTATTTACTCTTGTCTATGTTAGATGATCCGATTAAAATTAAAGAAGACATCAAAAGTGACAAAGTTACCGAAATTTTTAATAGCATCGTTTATTATCCTGAAGAATATTCGTTTTGGAACTGGAATAAAGAGCTAAATGTCTTAATATTTTTCCAAAAAAAGATGGATCGTCCCGTTTACTATAATCAAAACGGGCTTGTCCTATTATTTTTAAATGATGATAATGAGATTACATTTTATATTCAAACAATGCTTGGGGAAACGGAGCCAATTGCGGAAAAGTGGAAATTAATTAAACCTATTCGAGCAATTGAAACTTTATATGGTGCAAGTGAATTAAAATCAGGTGATGATATTACAGATGTTAAGATTGGATTTCATACAAGAGTTCCCTTTGAGACAGGCGTACAAGTTTTTGCCCCAATTTGGAAAGTGAAGGTAAATGAAGAAAAAGATTATTTTGTAAATGCGATTGAAGGGTTTATCTTTTCGACAGAAGAGCAGGAATTTCTAGAAGAAGTGATACAATCGGCAATTGACAAAGTTCAAGTATCTTGGGACGACAATACTTACCCGGGGAAAATGATAGAAGATTTAAAAGAGCGATTAGAAAAGATATCGGGGTGAATATAGAAAATGACTATGCGCTTTAGTGTACTTGCTTCTGGCAGTACAGGTAATGCGTTTTATTTGGAGTCTCATGAGACAAGACTCCTTGTTGATGTTGGTTTAAGTGGTAAAAAAATGGATCAGCTATTTAAGCAGATTGACATTGACCCTACTAAATTAAATGGTATTTTAGTGACACATGAGCATAGTGATCATATTAAAGGTTTAGGGATATTAGCTAGGAAGTATAATTTGCCAATTTATGCAAACGACCTCACATGGAAAGCAATGAAAAAAAACATTGGTAAAATAAGTCCTGATCAATGTTTTCATTTCGAAGCTAATAGTGTGAAAACATTTGGAAATATCGATGTAGAATCGTTTTCTGTTTCACATGACGCAGCCGATCCAATGTTTTTTAATTTTCATTGTGAAGGTAGAAAAGTTTCACTTGTCACAGACTTAGGTTATGTTTCTGAGAAAATAAAAAAGACGGTTGAAAATGCGGATGCTTATATTTTTGAAGCAAATCATGATATTAGTATGTTACAAATGGGTCGATATCCTTGGAATGTGAAGCGAAGAATTTTGGGAGATTCTGGACATGTTTCTAACGAAGACTGTGGCCTTGCACTCAGTGAAGTTATTAAAGATAAAACTAAGAGAGTATATTTAGCTCATTTGAGTAAAGATAATAACATGAAAGAATTAGCGAGAATGTCCGTTGACCAAGTGTTGAAAGAGCGCGATGTAGATGTTCAATTATTTGATACAGACCCAGAAAATCCAACAGCTTTATATGAAGTAGTTTAAATGTAAATAAAATGTCTAAATAAAATATAGGTTTAAATGATATAATAATGAAAGGTATTTTACATATTTTAACTCGGCAAAGGGAGTTGTTACTATGGGTTATTATAATGATAAACCGGCGAATAAAAAATGGGGAGGTTGGTTACTTCCTATCATTATTGGCCTTGGAGTGGGGATCTTACTTATGTTAGTTATTTATCCAAACTTTACAGGGAAAAATGCAGTATTAAATAATGATGATGAACAAGGGACTGTTACTACTGAAGACGGAATTCGTGAACATATCAATGTAGATGTATCCACACAAATAACAGATGTCGTAGAAAATGTATCTCCAGCTGTTGTTGGTGTAACTAATATTCAACAACGTGCAGATTTTTGGCAACAAGGTGAAGCAAGTGAAGCAGGTACCGGTTCAGGTGTCATTTACAAAAAAGATGACGGTTATGCTTATATTGTGACGAATCATCACGTTGTTGAAGGAGCGGATATACTTGAAGTAGTATTAAAAGATGATACTAATTTGGAAGCTGAATTACTAGGTAGTGACTTATTTACAGATCTTGCCGTTTTACGTGTAAAAGCTGATAATATTGATACTATGATAGAAATGGGCTCTTCAGAAAACTTAAAGGTAGGAGAACCGGCAATTGCAATTGGAAACCCGTTGGGACATATGTTTGCAGGTTCTGTAACCCAAGGTATTATTAGTGGGAAACAGAGAACTATCCCTCAAGATTTTAATCAAGATGGACGACCTGATTGGCAAGCTGAAGTAATTCAAACTGATGCTGCAATTAATCCGGGAAATAGTGGTGGAGCATTAATTAATATAGATGGTCAACTTATTGGAATTAACTCCATGAAAATTAGTCAAAACATCGCTCAAGGAATTGGTTTTGCAATTCCAATAGATACAGCACGACCTATTATAGAGGAACTTGAGAAAACTGGAACAGTAACTAGACCCTACTTAGGAGTGGAAATATACTCATTAGAGGAAGTACCAAAAGTAGAATGGAAAAATACGTTGAAATTACCTGACTCTGTTGAAGGTGGAGTTTATATTTGGAGTATTGAACCATTATCTCCAGCAGATCAAGCTGGCCTTGATCGACTTGATGTCATAACGGAATTTGCCGGAAAACCAGTTTTAAATATTTTAGATTTACGAAAAACGTTGTACCAAGAGTTAAAAATTGGGGAGAAAGCAGATATTGTTTATTATCGTGATGGAGAACGATTTGAGACAACTGTTAAGCTAGGCGAACAGAAATAATAAGCGAACGCTACTCATATTAGGTTGAGTAGCGTTTTTTGTATTTAAATCGTGGAATTGATGAGTTGAAGGATACTGTGCAGTAGTAAAAAAATTGTAAACCTAGTTGGTAAACCGTTGATTTCCACTGCGGACAGTTGCTTTCCGCGGGCACGGCCTCAGCCTCTTCCGGAAGCAAAAACCGCTTCCTGCAGAGTCTTCAGACACGTGCTGTTCCCGCAGGAGTCAACGGTTCTACGCTCCAAACAACCACCATAATTAGTGATAATTTACACTCTCAACGCAATCCCAGCGGAGTAAATATACGGAGACTCCTGTGGGAGGATAGGCCTAGATGAGACAACGCAGGAGCAAAGCGACGAGGATGGCTCAACAGCCGCCCACGGAAAGCGTAGTATATTTCCGTAGCGGTATTTAGCTTTGTGACTTCGTTTTTCCTAGAGCGGAAAGCATCTAGCTTATTAATTTACAACTACTCCACAGCTTATGGATGTTATAGAAAAGCAACGGGTCTTTTTGATGTTGAGCGGTTGAGATTCCTAATATTTTTACAATTAATAATTTATAGTTACGCACAAATATTAACAGTTATACACAATCTGTGGACAAACCTGTGGAACGATTGTTTCCTTGTCGGTGGTATATAGAGAAAAATGTCGAATAATATCAATATATATGTGCTGATCTGTGCATATGTGAATAAACATGTGCATAAGAAGAATTTGTTTTATTAAGAAGTTGTCCACAAGTTATTTTCAGTTCATTTTTCATGCCAATCTTTTTTTAATAATCCGTAAACTATATGGTCAACATAATGATCATAAAGCCATTCCGCTTCCCGGAGACGACCTTCTTTTTTAAAACCTAGCCTCTCAGCAATGGCACAGCTTGCCTTATTTTCACTCGCTGCACGCACTTCGATTCGATTCAATGATAATTCAATGAACCCGTAGGAAATTAACGCAGCAACAGACTTTGTCATCAGACCCTTTCCTTGATATTCTTGCCCTAACCAATACCCGATCGTTCCAATTCTATTTGTGAAATCCAACTTATTAAAACTAACAACACCGACTAATTGATCCTTAACAAAAACACCTGCTGTTATTCCTTGTCGATTATTATATATTAGAAAAGAATTTTTAATAAACGTCATCGTATCAGAATCAGATTGAATTTGATCTAACCATGGTAGCCATTTTTTTAAATATTCTCTTGAGTCGCAAGTTAGTTTGTATAAGGCTTTCGCATCACGGGCAGATAACATACGCAATTTAATATGATCATCAACAGTTAATTTAAACAAAAATACACACCTCAATTAATATTACTTACAAGACTTTTTATTTTTCTTTCATAAATTTTATAGTCCATTTCCGAAAACAAAACAAAGATTACTTTACCAAAATCATTCTTCTTTAAAAATTCCAATACAGTTTCTAAAGCAATGGATGAAGCCAACTCAATAGGGTATCCATAAGCACCAGTTGATATCGATGGAAATACGATACTTTTTAAACCATGTTGTGTAGCAAGATTGAGAGCATTACGGTAACAGTTGCCCAATTGTCTTTCCTGTATATCTTTTAGATTTTTATCCCAAATGGGTCCAACCGTGTGGATAACATATTTTGCGGGCAAATTATACCCCTTAGTAATCACTGCTTCGCCAGTTTGAAGGTATTCACCATTTAATTCATTTTTTCGTATACTTTTGCAAGCTCTCTGAAGTTCAGGGCCTGCAGCCTTATGAATGGCTCCATCTACTCCACTACCGCCTAATAGCGATCCGTTTGCGGCATTGACAATTACATCTTCAAATTGCTTTGTAATATCACCTAAACTAATTTGTATGGTGTTTTCATTAATTGTATATAACATTCAATACCCCCTCGTATTTATTATACTATATAATGCGAAAGGTTTTCAGATTATTGTAAAAACAGTAGTTGAAATAATGTACTAGTGTTAATAGTTGTAAGGGTTGGTGGAAAAGACTGGGTTGACAAATAACGGGTTCATATTGTATAGTTAATTCAACAATGTTGAATGAAATGAAACTTAGGTTTAATGTTTTTTAATGGTGGTGCTGAAAGCGTTTTAATAAAGGAGAGAATTATATGCGTAGACCAAATAATGTGTTCATCAAAGAAGTCGGGCCAAGAGATGGATTGCAAAATGAAAAAGAATGGGTTTCTACAGATGATAAAGTGGAATGGATTAACATGCTTTCAGAGTCTGGTATAAAAGAAATTGAGTTTTCATCATTTGTTCATCCAAAGTGGGTTCCCGCATTAAAAGATGCTCGTGAAGTTGGCAAAAGAATAACTCGTAATCCTGATGTAACGTATTCTGCGCTTGTTCCAAATGAAAAAGGCCTTGAACACGCTTTAGAAGCTGGCATTGATATGGCATCGGTTTTCATGTCGGCAAGTGAGACGCATAATCGAAAAAACATTAATAAATCCATTGCTGAAACGTATCCTGTTTTAAAAAAGGTAATTGATGGAGCAAAACAGGAGGGAAAACGGGTTACCGGATATATTTCTACTGTTTTTGATTGTCCTTTTGAAGGGAAAATAAATACAGATAATGTGCTTCGCGTTTGTGACCGATTATTTGAACTTGGAGTAGATGATCTTTCATTAGGTGATACAATAGGCACAGCAGTCCCTTCGCAAGTCGAGGAATTATTAGAAGCAGTATTATATCGTTTTCCAAACAAAGATATTATCATGCATTTTCACGATACTAGAGGAATGGCAATAGCAAACATTGTTACCTCTATGGATTATGGAATTAATCGTTTCGACTCATCCGTCGGTGGGCTTGGTGGTTGTCCATATGCCCCAGGAGCTGCGGGAAATGTGGCAACGAATGATCTACTGTATTTATTACATGGGTTAGGCATAAATACGGGAATTGACGAAAAGAAATTAGAACAAGCGGCATTTTTTATCCAAGATAAATTAGATAAACAACTGCCGAGTAGAGCACTCTCCTATATAGACAGTCAAACGAAAAAAAGGAATGAGTTCGTACAAGCGAGCGACAAGAAAATAATGGAGTCTCCACCACGAAAAAGGGAGATTATTTACTTTTTCTTAAAAAATCAATATGATAAGCTTCGGAGTAAGGAGTAAAATAAAAAATCATCATTTTTATCTTTATGATAAGAATGATGATTTTTTAATACGCCACACATCTCTACATGGAACCTATTTTTTATGATAAAATTAGGACAGAGAAGTTTGAAAGGGGAGAATTATCATCAATCTTGATAATTTAGGGAAAAAAATTAAACAATTACGTTTACGACAAAAAAAAACGCAACAACAAATAGCGGATGAGTGCAATATCTCCAAAAGCCTCTTGTCTAAAATAGAAAATGGGCAAACTTCTTCTGCGATAGCTACATTATCAAAAATTTCAAAAGTATTAGATGTGCCATTATCTTGGTTATTAGAGGATAATCCGGAACAAGATCTAGTGTTGTTATTTAAATCTGAAAGGCAATCAAAAGTTGGTGATGAACATATGGGTTATTCATATGAATTACTAGCTAATCGATCTAGATTCACAGGTGTTGAACCGACAATTGTTCATGTTACCCCAAAAAATATTAATTTAAGAGAAGATGCATATACACATACACAAGATGAATTTATTTATATATTAAAAGGGGCAATAGAACTTTTTTATAATGGTAGTACACATTTCATGAAACAAGGAGATACGGCCTATTTTAATGGCACTAAACCTCATTTATTTATACCAGTCGATAATGAAGGTGCAGAGGTTTTAACCTTATTTATCGAAACGAATGACTAATTTGTTTATATGAATTTTTTAAAGGAGGGACGTCAAATGTCATTAGATATGATTAAATTTTTTGCTTCGATTATTTTTGCCACTCTTGTCTTAATAAAAATTTTGCCAGGTCGTGGTGTTGCCCAAATTACAGTAAATGATTTGCGCGAACAATTAAAAGACGAATCCATTCAATTTATCGATGTACGTCCACCTGTTAAGTACAATCAATTTCATATATATGGTTTTGAGAACATTCCTCTTAGAGAAATTCGTAAACAAGCCAAAAGATTATCGAAGGATAAGAAAACGGTCGTCATTTGCCAAACGGGCGCAAAAGGGAATGAAGCTTGTAAACGACTAAAAAGAAGAGGTTTTAAGAATTTGGCAAATGTACAAGGTGGGTTAAGTACATGGGAACCAATTCATATTGATCGATCATAAAAAGAAACAAGGAAAAAAGATAGAGAAAACCGAACTAGATTTTAAATTTTTATTAGTTCGGTTTTTTGTTGTTATTGTTGAAAAATTATACAATAATAAATATATTCAGCTGACATTAAGGCCTCAGTTCAGCCTCCGACACAAGTACGTCCTGTGTTGCGGAGGCTTAAAGCCATGACAGTTAGGAGAATAGTCCATAGAGAAAATAACGGTACAAGAATTGATGAAAAGCTTATCAACAGATTCCACTACGTATGAGGGTTGGACATTATAATAGTAATTTCAGACTTCCTTTCCTTCGTTCGTCTTAGGATACGAATATCCACTTTTATTTTTCATAGATATTTCGTAAATCCTTTTTTAATACTTTCCCACTTGGATTCTTTGGTAAAGCGTCTGTAAAGTATACGAATTTCGGAGATTTAAATGTCGATAAATGTTGTTTACAAAATTCAATGATAGCTTCTTCTGTTAAAGACATATTTTCTTTTAAAACAACTATGGCGGTAATCGCTTCAATCCAGTAATCATCTTTAATACCAATTACGGCAACTTCTGCTACTTCTTTCAGCTGATAGATTACTTCTTCTACTTCCCTGCTTGAAACACTAATTCCTCCAGTATTAATAATATCTTTTTTTCGATCAACAATTGTAATATACCCTTCTTCATCCATAACGCCAAGATCACCACTATGAAACCAACCATGTTTAAAAGCTTCCAACGTTTTTTCGGGATCATTTAAATATCCGAGCATTGCATGTGGTGTTCGGTGTACAATTTCACCTATTTCCCCTCTAGGTACTTCAAAGCCATTTTCATCGACAATTTTCGTTTCGACATGTAAGGTTGGTTTGCCTGCAGATCCAAGTTTTCGTAACTGATCTTCCGGTTGTAAGGCTGTAGCAAGTGGTGCAACTTCTGTTTGACCGTAGAAATTCCAAAACCGAGAATTCGGCAATCTTCTTGATAATTCTCTTAATATTTCCCGGGGCATAATTGCTGCTCCGTAATAACATTTTTCCAAAGTATTTAATTGGAAATTGTCGAAATCGGGATGACGGAGCATCGCAATCCATACGGTCGGTGGTGCAAATAATTGCGAAGCTTTATGTTTTTCAATCGTCTCCATAATGATTGCCGGATTCGCTTCTTCAAGGATAATTCCAGTTGCACCAATATAGATGCTTGGCCCTAAAAAGACATGCAGCTGGGCACTGTGGTAAAAAGGAAGTGCATGAACAAGAATGTCATGACTACTCATTTGCCCATCGACTACACTACTTACGTATTCACTAATAATACTTTTATGCGAAAGCATTACTCCTTTTGGCGAAGATTCTGTACCACTTGTATATAAAATGTGGGCGAGATCATCATCGTTAATATCCACTTCAACTGGTGTTATTTCCTGGTTATATTGAATTTTAGATAATGCGATCCAGCCATCTCTAGTAGATTCTGCACTTATTGTTTCTAATAAATATCGATGTTTTATCGTCGCCCCTTTAGCGGATTGATCAAGTGTTTCCGCATATTCAGTTGTTGCAAATAAACCATCCACTTCAGCATGATTTAAAATATAGCCAATATCTTTTTCCGTTAACATATAATTTATGGGGATTAATACAGCTCCAATTTTAGCTACTGCAAAATTAATAATGACAAAGTCTAAGTTATTTTTGGAAAGTAGTGCCAATTTGTCTCCTTTTTTAATACCCTCTTTCATTAAGCCGTGGGCGGTTTGGTTGACCAAATGGTATAATTCCAAATAAGTCACGCTACGATTTTTGTATGTAAAAGCAAGTTTGTCCGGGTATCGCGCGGCCGTTCTTGTCAATAGATCTCCTAGCGTATTTCTCCGTGCACGTTTTATCAAGGTTGCAGATTGATCGTGATGAATGTTTTTCATAGTATCCCTCCACAAAATTTACTTATTATTAGTATATTTCAGAATTTTAGTAATAACAATGCTATTTTTAGATTCGATTACTCTGTCACATGAAATTGTTAAATATACACAAACTATCATTACTTTAAAAAAAGAGGTGGAAATAATGGGCAGAGATGAACATAATAAGCCAAAAGGGAGAAATCGTTTTGCGCAAACACCAAAAAATCAAATTACGGAAAATATCGATGTGAAGTTCTCTCATGAAATAGCAGATGAAGATGATGAAGAAGCAATTAGAAGAGCTCGTGCAGCGGACCGTCGAGTGAAAGAAGATTAATAGCAAAGTTACTATTGTGTAATTTAAACTGTACCAAATCCTAAGAAAAAGAAAAACCCTTCTACTTAAAATTAGAAGGGTTCCAAATATCTTATGGATAGTAAATTGGTGAGCCAGGACCTAAATCGATACCTAATAAAATCCAAACAATAAGTAAAATTGTCCATGATACAAGGAAGAATAATGAATAAGGAATCATAACGGATATTAATGTTCCTATTCCCATCTTTTTATCGTATTTTTGTGCAAATGCAATGATTAGCGCAAAATAGGTCATTAATGGAGTAATAATATTTGTTGACGAATCGGCAATACGATAAGCCATTTGAGTTACTTCAGGTGAATAACCTAATTGCATCATGATTGGTACAAATATTGGTGCCATCATTGCCCATTTTGCGGACGCACTTCCGATAAATAAATTGATAACAGCCGATACTAAGATAAATGCTAATAGAAGCGGAATACCTGTTAAATTAATTTTTTCTAAAAAGTTAGCTCCATAAACACCAACGGCAAGCCCCATATTACTTTCGGAAAAAAAGGCGACGAATTGTCCGGCGGTAAACGCCAAAACAATAAACATTCCCATAGTCCCCATCGTTTTGGCTAACTGATCAGCCACGTCTTTATCATTTCTAATCTCTTTTGTAACCTTTCCATATACAAGACCTGGTACAAAAAATAATAATGCAATAATTGGTACTAAAGAGTCCATGAATGGAGATTGAATAATCGCTCCATTTTCCCCTCGAAGCGGTGCATTCGGTGGTAAGACGAACAACGAGATAATGATTAATGTGATTACAACAGAAGCGATCGACCAAATTAGACCTTTCTTTTCAATTGTTTTTAATCCTTCCAGCTTCTCACGATATATCCCATTATACTCGCCAAGTCTCGGTTCTACTATTCGATCTGTTACCCATGCACCAACGATCGTTAATAAAAAGACAGATACAATGATAAAATAATAGTTCATTGCAACGTTCATCGTTTCTGCATAGGCAGGATCAATAATTTTTGCTGCATCGATTGTCATTCCAGCTAATAATGGGTCTAAAGAAGTGATGATTAAGTTCGCACTAAAACCTCCTGAAACCCCAGCAAATGCAGCGGCTAGTCCTGCGAGAGGATGCCTACCTAACCCGGCAAAAATTACTGCTCCGAGTGGTGGTAAAACAACATATCCCGCGTCTGATGCAACACTTGACATAATACCAGCAAAAACAAGTCCCGCTGTAATAAGCTGCTTTGGAATAAATAAAACAAATCCACGTAATAGTGCACTAATTAGTCCTGTACTTTCGGCAATACCTATTCCAAGCATTGTTACTAGTACAATTCCAAGTGGTGCAAATCCGATAAAGTTATCGGTAATTGATGTGAATATATATTGAATTCCTTCTGTGCTTAATAAGTTTTTAACTTCAACAATCTCCCCTTTATTTCCGGGGTGTTCGACACTTATTCCAAATGAAGAAACAATTGCTGATAAAATCACTACTAACAACGCCAAAATTGCAAATAATGTGACAGGATGTGGCAGTTTATTACCGACTGTTTCTATCCCATCTAAAGAACGTTGCAGCATGCCCTTTTTCTTCACTTTATTTTGTCCCTCCTAAGATACTTTTCTAAAGTATAAAAAAATTATAAAATAACCAACTTCCTATTATAGGAGAAATTAAACTAAATTTAAATAGTTTGAACAAAAGTAGTAATTATCTCTCTCTTCAAAATAATATGTCTATATAAAAATAACCTCTATTATAAATAAATAGAGGTAAAATATTTAATCAACTTTTTCAATTTTTAAAAGTTTGTTCATATCATCTATATCCAAAGCATTTACTATTTTCTCCAAGTGTTCAAATTGAATTCGTTGTCTCTTGCCATTTGCTAGTTCACTTAGTGTTGCTCGCCTAATACCCGTTTTAATATGTAATTGAGTAACGGATAGTCCATATTGATACATTAGTTCGTTAAGTTGTAATTTAACTTTTCTCAAATTTATCCACTCCAAACTATTGACTGTACTTATAAGGGTACAGTATAATGCAGTTAATAGTGTACGCTTTTAGGTACAAAATATTAAGGAGGGTTGAAAAGATGGATATGAATTATATTATGGGAAGAGTAATTCAGAAATTAGCTGTATTAGAAGTCGAACAGAAAATTATTCATATATCTATGAATTTAATGGATAAGGAAGTTTACACTAGAAACGATGCAGTTATAGATCTATTAGATGTTATTGAGTCATTGAATTTTGAATATGAAAGTCTGTTAAATGAAATTAGAGAAGCAAGGAAGGAGGATTAATAGTTACAATCATAGATTCGACATTTGACAACACGAGAACATACGTTTATAATACCCATTAACAAGTTAAAAAAATACCTACATTTTTAAGGGGTTATTTAAGATGTATATGATTAGTAAAGAGAAAGTAAGAGAATACATGGTTAAAAAGGGCATAAAAACACAAAAAGAACTTGCTAATCAATTAGAGATAAGTGAAAGTCAACTGTCTATGTTACTTTCGGAAAATTATAATCCAATAAAAGCCAATGCTATGAAGTTATGTGAAACATTAGATGTCAAAATTGATAACATAACAGAACAACTAGAGTTTGATTTTGATATCGAAAAAAAGGATGCCGCACATGAACCTCTGATTAGAAAATCAAGTAACAATACGGAATTTGTCGAAGTTAGAGGTATTGAACCAAAATCTACATATACAGTTTTAGAATTGTTCGCGGGAGCTGGTGGATTGGCACTAGGGCTTGAACAAGCAGGCTTTGAAACGGTTGGGTTGGTAGAAGTTGATAAGTATGCCTGCGATACGTTAAGAAAGAATAGACCTAATTGGCATGTTATTGAAGATGATATTGTCAAATTAACCGAAGATGGAATAGACCAATATCTTGAAGTACCAAAGATCGGTGAGTTAGATCTTTTGTCGGGAGGTTACCCTTGCCAAGCATTTAGCTATGCAGGAAAGAAGGGCGGATTAAATGATGTTCGTGGAACATTATTCTATAATTATGCAAAACTTTTAAATGATCTTCAACCAAAAATGTTTTTAGCGGAAAATGTTAGAGGATTAGTTAATCACGACGGCGGTAAAACTCTAAAAGTTATGTTAGATGTATTTTCTGAAGCGGGTTATAATGTTAAATGGAAAATACTTAAAGCTCTTGATTATGATGTAGCCCAGAAAAGGGAACGAATTGTTATTGTCGGTATAAGAAAAGACTTATACAGAGAAAATAATGATTTAGATTATTTGTTTCCCAAACCTTATGGTTATCATTTAACTTTAAAGGATATTTTAAAAGATGTTCCACAATCAGATGGTGCAAAATACCCTGAAACAAAAAGAAAAGTGCTTGAACTTGTTCCTCCTGGTGGGTACTGGAGAGATCTTCCGGATGATATAGCTAAAGATTATATGGGTAAAAGCTATTATTCTGGTGGCGGCAGAACTGGTATGGCTAGAAGGCTTTCATGGGATGAGCCTTCACTTACACTTACTTGTTCTCCCGCGCAGAAACAAACGGAAAGATGTCATCCCGATGAAACCCGTCCTTTTACTGTAAGGGAATATGCACGAATTCAGAGTTTTCCTGATGAATGGAAGTTTGATTGCTCGACCTCACAGGCTTATAAACAAATTGGAAATGCTGTTCCAGTAAATATGGCAAAAGCAATCGGACTATCAATTATAAATACTTTAAATAAATTAAACTAAAAAAGTCCTTTTCTTTTTAAGGACTTTTTTAGTTACAAGATGCTTGTTTCAATTTCTTTGGCTAAAGTATCTATTACTTCATTAACGAGATCAGATGAATCAAATTCTAAGGCAATTTCTCCCATTGATTCACCTAATGAGTGATAGAAATCTTTATGGCCAGTTAGACGATGCCAAAATTCTTGCCCTATAATAACGGGATGGTCTTTGTTGATTACTTTATAGTGTGCACTTAATTGTTCTGGGATTCCGTAGAATACACCAACGATAAGGTCGTTTAAACCAATGTGCAGGTTATTAGTACGTGCAAGATTTCGTACGCCATTGAAATGACCTTTAATAGTACTGATATCATCATGATTAATCGTATTTGGACCTGCTTTAATTTGACAATATTTTCTTCTTCCGTCGAGTTTATCAATGAATTCAATATCAATACCGGAAGTAGTAGAAGCAAAACCGTCTAAAATTTCACTACAATATTTTTGGAGCTGTTGGCCAAAACTTGTATTTATAGATGTACCTAAAACTCGCGGATATACTAACGCCTTTGCGATACTTTTGGCATCGCTTTTACCGGTTAAATAAACAGCTTTATAAACATCTAAAAATGGGTTTAAATTAAATTCTTTCAATGATACTAGTTTTTCAGTGTTTTTAATATGGTTTTTTACAATTTCGTTTTTGAAAAAGCGCTTAAATTTTGCAATAATTTGATCAAGTTCTTCTTGATTTAGTTTTTCTTTGCTCATAATAAAACCTCTTTACTTTTATCGTCTTTTATTCATCGTATCATTATTTGCATGCACTATCAATTTATCCTATTTATATCATAGAGTTGTAAATTAAGTGATTTAGGAGATGGAATAATATGAAAAACAATATAAATTAAAAAGCTTTGCTCAAGAAATGCGATCAATAATCTTACAAATCGAACACAACAAACCTCCTAGTAAAAAAAATGAGGCTAAGAATTCCTCGTCACCCTTCGCTTTTCTTTTATCCTCTCTTATTGTTCTATAAAATTTTGAAAATAATTTATATCAGTATTTTGGATTATAAAAAAGTTAAGTTTTGTTCGTTGAATACTAAAAAACTATCTTTTTATAAAAAGATAGTTTTTTAAAGTAATAATTTATTTATGGTACTTCTACGTCGAGACGTGTTGAGTCTGCAGTATCTACTCCATTTGAAAATTCAATTGATAAGAAGCCAGGTATAGAAAATGTAGGTTTTATAGCATAAGTAGTGTGACCGTATTCGGCATAGACAGATAGGTTTTTCTTACCGTGATTATATACTTCAAAGTCAAAGACTCCAGTTCTGGCATACCAATAATTATTATCTACAGCCATATCAAATTTGTAGCCGGCTCCAAATGTACTAGGACCATCATTTTCAAGAAAAGTTGCTGGGGGTCCTGCCCTCCAACGTTGTGGGTTATCAACATGATGATATCTTAAAGCAAATTCTTCGCTTTTTATTAGATTCCAATCATTCCAAGTGAGAGCTACAATATCTTGTCTTTTAATCAGAGGAACACCATGCCAATCAAATCTATATCTAAACTTAGCATTTGTTTTATCTTCAGTGTTCGAGTATTCAATACCACGATTTGTTAATTTGGAGTGAAGCGTTGCTGCAAGTAGTATTGTTTCTTTCTCTGTCCCTTTATAATTTCTTAGTAGTTTTATTTGGTCATCAGTATATCCCATTTTTTTTAGGTCTTCTTTCGGTAAATCTTTATATTTTTTTAAATGTTTTGGGTACTCTTCTTCGATGTTTTTTATTATGTTTAATTCTGTTTGATTATATCCGTTTAATTTGAGGGTTGAATTGTCTTTTTTGGAGAGTTCTTTCAACATTTCATATTCATTTATTGTAACTGTATTTCCGTCGTTTTTTTCTTCTGCTAAAATAATATTTGGTGTTAATAATATGACAGCTAATAAAAATAAGATAGTTAACATTTTATTCATGATAATTCCTCCTTGTATATTATGTTTAGACCTAATTTTTTAGGTTTTTAAAAGAATCTTTTGTTCCTTGAAAATTAAATAATTTCTTACGCTTTATTTGATATTGGGGGGCGTAGCTTCGATATGAGCGTTAGCTTGCGAAGCAAGGTAAAAGCTCATTAGAAGGAAGCAAGCGTAAGCGCGATAGCCCCATGGTCATGCAAATTTGTTTACGATGCTGAGCTGTCTTTGGGAAAATAGCTATAGGTAGTGTCTTACCAAGGGAATGTTCCGATTCCCCCTATTTTTTTTTAATTTGTTCTACAATGTAAAGAGTGCAACCAACTATCAATCCACTTAAGAAAATAATACCGAGATATATTGGATTTATGTAAGACTGTGTTACATCACCTCCTGAAGAAAATATAATATTAGATATAAAGTTGCCAAATATAAATACAACTAAATAACATGTAATCATTGTTATAACAATTGCTCTCATAATTTTTAACTCTCCCCAAAAGTTTTAAGATCAAATAAATCTTATCATAATTTACTAGATATGGAAAAAATGAGAGATTTTGATTCCGTTTAATTTAATTAATAAGGGTAAAATTTAGTTAGTATAAATGTGAGTTGTATTCAAGAATAAGTTAATATTAGTAATTTTCTCTTGTTTCAGTTTTAGATTTTCTTGTTGGATTTCAGCAACTACTTTAGATATAGGGATTTTTTATTATCCTCCATTATTTCAGACCTTATAGATAGACTTCTGGAATTAATTGTCAAACTCCTCCTTTTTTCTGCAAAACAAAAAACACACTTATAAATGCGTATTATTTTCTTTTTAAGCCCTAACTTTTGTAGATTGCTAGATATTGTATTCGTTAATTCTGTTGAATTGATGGTAAGTAAAAAGTTTCTAAAAGCCAACATAAGCTAGGAGAGTAGCTAACTGTATCTGCTAAATATCTTTACCCTGATCGACCGGCATTCAGCATGTTGGGCGCGTTACACTGCATCATTTTCTGCCACTCAGCATGTTGGGCGCGCGACACCGCATCATTTTTCGTCACTCAGCATGTTGGGCACACGACTCCGCATCAATCAGCTGCCACTTCGCATTAAGGGCTAATAGCTGCCGAAAAGTAAACTTTCAACTATCAATTCGAGTATCTGTTAGCACTCACTCTATTGGTGCGAAAGTTGAGTCATTAATTTTTCTCTTCAAAAAAAAGAACTTGAAAAGTCACGCAGTTCTCACGTAATCTTTTTAGATTCTTCCCATTACTTATATATTTGTCTGCATTATAACCTTAATTCAGAAAAATACACAATATCACAATCTATGATTAATAAAAATTCTTTGCCATTCCTTGCTTTAAAAACTATAATCAAGAGAACAGTTTTAAAAAGGGGTGTCACGATGATTCGGCGTTTTTTTTCTTATTACAAACCGCATAAACGGTTATTTATTATAGATTTTACAAGTGCTGTTATTGTAGCTATGTTGGAACTTGCTTTTCCGGTGGCAGTTCAATGGTTTATCGATGATTTATTACCGGGTAATAATTGGGATCTTATTGTGAAGGTAAGTATTGGGTTGTTTTTCATTTATTTATTAAGTACATTTCTACAATATGTCGTTACCTATTGGGGGCATAAGCTAGGTCTAAATATTGAAACGGATATGCGAGAAGACCTTTTTCACCATGTACAGAAACAATCATTTCGTTTTTTTGACAATACAAAGACGGGTCATATTATGAGTCGGATTACAAATGACTTATTCGAAATTGGCGAGCTTGCTCACCATGGTCCAGAAGATTTATTCATTGCTGTTATGACGTTTATTGGTGCTTTTTGGATAATGATTACGATCAATGTACAACTTGCGCTCATCATTTTGTTTATCGTTCCAATCCTCATCTTTTTCATGACGTACAGTAATATTAAAATGAGTAAAGCTTGGCGTTCGATGTATGAAGATATTGCCGGGGTTAATGCTCGAATTGAAGATGCGGTTTCTGGAGCGCGTGTTGTGCAATCTTTTACAAATGAAACATATGAAATGGATCGTTTTAACGAAAATAATCAATTATTTCGTAAGTCAAAATTAGGCGCATATAAAGTGATGGCGTTCGTTCATTCCAATATTTATATGTTAATGCGGTTCATTACACTAGTCGTTTTAATTGTTGGTGCTTGGTTAAGCTTTAATAATAAGCTAACGTACGGGGAACTAGTCGCCTTTGTCTTATATGTAAATGTTCTATTTAAGCCAATTGAAAAAATAAGTGCATTACTTGAATTATATCCAAAAGGAATGGCGGGATTTCGCCGTTTTATCGATTTACTGGAAATAAATCCTGATGTAAAGGATAGAAAAGGTGCGAAAAATGTTACACATTTAAAGGGAGATATTTCATTTAATGATGTGACATTTACGTATGACAAATCGCAGGAGCCGGTATTAAAAGGAATGAGTTTTAATATTAAGCCAGGTGAAACAATTGCATTTGTTGGTCCTTCAGGTGCAGGTAAAACAACGATTTGTTCATTAATTCCACGGTTTTATGACGTACAAAAAGGCGCGATAACAATCGATGGAATAGACATAAGAGATATGACAATGCGATCACTTCGGAAACAAATTGGCATTGTTCAACAAGATGTTTTCTTATTTACTGGAACTCTGCGTGAAAATATCGCTTATGGAAAGCTAGACGCGACCGATGAAGAAATTGAAGAAGCGGCAAAACTAGCACATATGGAAGAATTTATTGCCGAACTGCCGGATGGCTATGAAACACAAGTAGGAGAACGTGGCTTGAAATTATCAGGAGGTCAAAAACAGCGGATTGCGATCGCGCGCATGTTTTTAAAAGATCCTTCTATTTTAATTTTGGATGAAGCGACGTCTGCGCTTGATACAGAAACTGAGGCGATCATTCAAGAAGCATTAATGAATTTGTCAAAAAATCGGACTACATTAATCATCGCTCACCGGTTAGCGACAATTAAACATGCTGATCGAATTATGGTTGTTACAAAAGATGGGATCAAAGAAGAAGGAAATCACGAAGAATTAATTGATCAAGGTGGTATATTTGCCCATCTTCATGAGATTCAGCTAAGGTAGCACGATTTTAGAATCATTCAATAAAGAGAGCCGATTATAAAATACCACGAAAGCTTAGAAACACAGATGTATAATAGTCATTAAAGGAGTGTGAAAAAGATTAGTAAGGATAGGCGGGAAATCTATCATATTGGTGTCATGATTATCTTTTTTTCAAAAGATCTTATAAC
>NZ_JBPPZG010000049.1:0-20569 GCF_051918545.1 Pseudogracilibacillus amylolyticus (SeqCode)
TTTTCTTATCCTTTATTAATTTAGGCAGTTTAATTAAACTATTTTCCCCTTCCAACAATTGCGGTTCACGCCAAGGAAGAACATACGAAGCAATTTTCATTACACTTTGATAACTCCTACAGTATAACCTATACATCATTTTCCCCCATTTCTTTTTAAAAGGTTAATTACTATAGAAAAATAGAAGCCTAATTGTAATTAGCGGCCATTTTTCTGACCTCATCTTTTACTTTTTCTACTAAATCTTCCGGTGATACCACTTGAGCTCGATGTCCCCATTTTAAAATCCAGCTTAATAATCCATCGGAAAGCTTGGCCTTCGTTTTTAAAATAAAATGATTTTCGCCATCTTCTATCACATCTACTTCCATTCCAAAACGATCAAAAATAGCGTTAATTAAACTTCTATCAAATCTAATTTCCATATTTACTTCTTCTCCGCTATACATATGAAACGTATTATCAACATATTGCTGTAACTCGAACGCTTTATCTTTTACAAACGATTCATCTGAAATCTCAATTTCTCGAATTCGGTCGAGTCGGTAATGACGAATTTCCTCTGTCTCTTGGAATTTACCAATCAAATAATATAAATCATTCTGCCAAATTAGTGCATATGGCTCAACAAAGTATAGATCGCCATTTCGTCTAAATTCAAATTCCTTATCCACATTAAAATCACCATATTTGTATGTAACGACACGTTTACCCGTGATTGCATGATGCAGGCGGTCAATATTAAACTTAATTCGTTCATAATCCAAGTTCACTGTTTGACTAAATAAAATAGGCTCAGGTAATGTTTTTCTAATATGTATGCTCGTCAATTCTTTTAATTTATCAATTAACGTATTCTTTTCTTTTGGGGTAATAAAGCGGGCTGAAAGAATTGCATCGACTAATAAACGTAGCTGATACGTCTCAAACAGTTTTACTTGGTGACTGTAAAAAACCTTCCCAAATCTACGTCGATTCCTAACAATATCGAAATCCATTTTTTCCAATGCCTCGATATCATTTCTTATTGTCCGATGATCGATACTATTTACACCCATGACTTGGGTTAAACGTTCTTCAATTTCATAAATATCAAATTCATGTTGCTCATCTGTTTCATTAAACAAGAGTTCTTTTAATTGTAGCAGGCGATAATTATTACTCTGTTTCATGGAGACCTCCTAAAATAATTATTACATCTTATTATAACAGCTTTATTAAGGTGGAGAAATATTGACGAATGGATAATAATAAATTAAGCTTACTTAGAGTGCTATTTATACGGAGGAAAAAGTTATGATAAATGTTACAAATGTTAGCTTGCGATTTGGAGATAAAAAGTTATTTGAAGACGTTAATATACAGTTTAATAATGGTAATTGCTATGGTGTAATTGGAGCAAACGGCGCCGGAAAGTCTACCTTTCTAAAAATATTATCTGGTGAAATTGAACCGCAACAAGGAGATGTTTCTATTGCGGCCGATAAACGAATCGCTGTTTTAAAACAGGATCATTTTGCATATGAAGATGAACAAGTTTTAGAAACAGTGTTAATGGGGCATGAAAGACTTTTTAAAGTGATGAAAGAAAAGGACGAAATATATTTAAAAGCTGAATTTACAGAAGAAGATGGAATTAAAGCTGCCGAACTTGAAGGGGAATTTGCTGAATTAAATGGATGGGAAGCACATTCTAATGCTGCAATTCTATTAACCGGTTTAGGGATTGACGAATCGTTACATGAGTTAAAGATGTCTGATCTGAAAAATGACCAAAAAGTGAAAGTATTACTTGCTCAAGCGCTTTTTGGAAATCCAGATGTTCTTCTATTGGATGAGCCGACGAACGGTCTGGATATCCAAGCAATCCACTGGTTAGAAGACTTCTTACTTCATTTTGAAAATACAGTCATCGT
This sequence comes from Pseudogracilibacillus amylolyticus (SeqCode), assembly GCF_051918545.1. Classification (NCBI taxonomy): domain Bacteria; kingdom Bacillati; phylum Bacillota; class Bacilli; order Caryophanales; family Bacillaceae; genus Pseudogracilibacillus; species Pseudogracilibacillus amylolyticus (SeqCode). The sequence goes on from NZ_JBPPZG010000049.1 coordinate 1,917, forward strand.
CGTTTCACACGATCGTCATTTTTTAAACAAGGCTTGCACGCATATCGCCGATGTTGACTTTGGCAAAATTGAAATTTATATTGGAAACTATGACTTTTGGTATGAATCTAGTCAACTTGCAGCCAAAATGGCCAAAGAAGAAAATAAGAAAAAAGAAGAAAAGATTAAAGACTTACAAGCATTTGTCGCACGTTTTAGCGCCAATGCTTCTAAATCAAAACAAGCAACTTCTCGTCGTAAATTGTTAGAAAGTATTACATTAGATGATATAAAACCATCTTCTCGCCGTTACCCATATGTTGCTTTTACACCAGAAAGAGAAATTGGAAATGATCTTTTGCGTGTAGAAGGCCTAACGAAAACGATAAATGGCCAAAAAGTGCTTGATAACGTAAGTTTCACTATAAATCGAAATGAAAAGGTCGCCTTTGTAGGAAAAGATGATCTAGCCAAAACGACGCTATTCCAAATTTTAATGGGAGAAATCGAACCAGATAGTGGAGAGTATCATTGGGGTGTTACTACTTCTCAAGCATATTTTCCAAAAGATAACTCCTCGTTCTTTGAAAATAGTGACTTAACATTAGTTGATTGGCTCAGACAATTTTCACCTGAAGATCAAACAGAAACGTTTTTACGAAGCTTTTTAGGTAGAATGTTATTTTCGGGAGAAGAAGCATTAAAGAAAGCAAATGTCTTATCTGGTGGCGAGAAAGTCCGTTGTATGTTATCAAAAATGATGTTATCGAAAGCGAATGTATTGATTTTTGATGAACCAACAAGTCACCTAGACTTAGAGTCAATTACCGCTGTAAACAATGGGCTTATCAAATTTAAAGGATCTATCTTATTCACATCTAGTGACCATCAGTTTGTCAACAGTATTGCTAACCGCTTAATCGAAATTACACCTACAGGGATTGTCGATAAAATAATGAGTTATGATGAGTATGTACGAGATCAAGACTTACAAAAAGAAATCGTGAAAATGTATGCTTAATTGGGTTCCGTTAGAGACTGTTTGTGGTTAAAAGTCGTTTTTCGTGGATAACACTGAATTCTCGTGGTTAAAAAGCATTTCCCGTGGACAAAACCGAATTCCCGTGGTTATTTCGCATTTTTCGTGGTTAAACCCAGATCTTCGTGGTTAAATCGCAAATTAGCTGGATAATGGCTACCCCTATGATTTCAACACAAACCTAAAAGGAAAGTACCGGTAAATGGTACTTTCCTTTTTGATTACTTATTTTTAAACTCATCATTATAACGTTCATCAAACATATGACAAGCTACCCAATGGTCTTTTTTATGTTCTTGGAAAATCGGTCTTTCCTTAGCACAAACATCTGTTGCAAACGGGCATCTTGTTCTAAATACACAGCCACTTGGTGGATTAATTGGACTTGGTAATTCCCCTTTTACTTCAATCCGTTCTCTCGTTCTTTCCAGATTTGGATCCGGTACGGGAACTGCACTTAAAAGAACACGAGTATATGGATGAAGCGGATTTTCATACAGTTCTTCACTCGTTGCAATTTCAGCCATATTTCCTAAATACATGACCCCAACACGGTCACTAATGTGACGAACCATTGATAAATCGTGTGCAATGAATAAATAGGTGAGGCCTTGCTCTTTCTGTAATCTTTTCATCAAGTTAACTACTTGTGCTTGAATCGATACGTCAAGAGCTGATATCGGTTCATCGGCTACGATAAACTCTGGATTTACTGCAAGTGCTCGAGCGATCCCGATTCGTTGTCTTTGCCCGCCACTAAATTCATGTGGATAACGATTTCCGTGTTCTTTATTAAGTCCCACTGTCTCCAGCAACTCATTTACACGTGCAACCCGTTCTTGTTTCGTTTTAACAAGACCATGTATATCAAGACCTTCTGCAATAATATCCGTAATCGTCATTCGTGGATTTAATGATGCATATGGATCTTGGAAAATCATCTGCATATTCTGGTTAAATTGCTTCAACTCTTGGCTCGATTTTTTCCCATGTACATTTTCGCCTTTAAAAAATACTTCCCCATCAGTTGCTTCATACAACCGCATAATCGTTCTTCCTGCAGTAGATTTCCCACATCCCGACTCACCAACAAGCCCAAATGTTTCGCCTCTATAAATATCAAAATTTAAGCCATCAACTGCTTTTAGTGTATTATTACGATCTATTTTAAAATGCTTGCGTAAATCTCTAATTTCAACTAATTTATCTTTAAAATTACTCATTTTCCTGTCCACCTCCTACAATTACACCTACTGTAGGTTCCACTTTTGGTGCTCGTTCATCCAGTAACCAGCAAGCAGACTTTTGCGTAGTTGATGATTCAAAATATGGTGGCATATACTGATCACACACTTTCATTGCATACGCACAGCGAGCAGCAAAAGGACATCCTTTTGGAGGATCTTTTAAATCAGGTGGTGAACCGGGAATGGATTGTAATTCTTCATTCTCTTCATTTAATTTCGGCATGGATCCAAGCAGCCCCCACGTATATGGATGTTTCGGTTGATAAAAAATTTCATCCACTGTACCTGTTTCGACAACTTTTCCACCGTACATCACCGCCACACGGTCTGCAGCGTTGGCAACGACACCTAGGTCGTGAGTGATTAAAATAATAGCAGTATTTGTCTCTTTTTGGAGATCTCGTAATAATTCTAATATTTGTGCTTGTATCGTTACATCAAGTGCAGTAGTCGGCTCATCTGCTATCAATACTTTAGGGTTACAGGATAAAGCAATTGCAATCATCGCCCGTTGTCTCATTCCACCAGAGAACTCATGCGGATATTGATTAATACGTGTTTCAGGATTCGGAATTCCGACAAGCTTTAGTAATTCAATCCCCTTGGCATGAGCTTCTTTTTTTGACATGTTTTGATGTTTTATTAAACTTTCTGTAATTTGTTTCCCTATTCTCATTGTCGGATTTAGTGACGTCATTGGGTCTTGGAAAATCATTCCGATCTCTTTCCCACGGATTTGCTCCATTTGCGATTCCGACTTTTGGACCAAATCTTCCCCATCTAAAATGACTGACCCAGACTTAAACTCTCCGGGAGGCATTGCAATTAGTCGCATAATCGATTGAACAGTTACACTTTTTCCAGAGCCTGATTCACCAACAATAGCGAGTGTTTCTTGTTCATATAAGTCAAAATTTACATTTCGAACAGCTTGTACTTCTCCACCGTATGTTTTAAATGAAACGGAAAGATCTTTCACTTCCAGTATTTTTTTCATTATATTCCCTCCCAACTAACGGCGATCTTTCGGATCAAGTGCATCCCTTAATCCATCCCCAACAATATTAAAGGCTAACATCGTTAAACTAATAAAGAATGCTGGGAAAAATAACTGGAATGGATAATATCTTAATGCCGGTAACGCATCTGAAGCCATCGTACCCCAACTTGCCAGTGGTGCTGGTACACCTAAACCAAGGAAACTTAAGAAAGCCTCTGTAAATATTGCCGTTGGTACTGTTAATGTTAACGTAACAAGAATTGGCCCCATCGTATTTGGAATTAAATGTTTCGCCATTATTCTAAAACTATTTGCTCCAAGTGATTTAGCTGCCATAACATATTCGGAAGTCTTGAGCCTCATAACTTCCCCTCGAACAATTCTTGCCATATTAATCCATCCAGTAATCGTCATGGCAATTATCAATGTCCATAGACCTTGCGGCATAATCACCATTAATAAAATAACTACTAATAAATACGGTACACCAGATAATATATCAGCAATTCGCATCATATATTCATCGACTCTACCACCCAAATAGCCAGAAACAGAACCCCATATTACACCAACAATAAGATCAATAAAAGCGGCAGTTAAACCGATGAATAACGATATTTTTGCCCCGTACCATGTTCTTGCAAATAAATCTCGTCCTAAATTATCTGTTCCAAACCAATGTTCCGCTGATGGTGATTGGTTTGAACTTATTAAATCGTTATCATAATAGTTGTGTCCCGAAATTGGACCGCCAACAAATGACATAATCGCAAGAATCACAATAACTACTATTCCTGCAATGGCTAATTTATTTTGTTTAAAGCGTCGCCAAGCATCTTTCCAAAAAGAAGTGCTTTCACCCGCTATTTTTTCAGCTTCAGATTGTTTATACTCTATTGGTTCAAAATCAGTATCTTTTAATTGAATTTGTGACATTAACGATCCCCCTCATTTCCTGTTATTTTGATTCGAGGATCAATAAATCCGTAAATAATATCAACGATTAAAATAGAAACTAACAATAATATACTAAAAAAGACCGTCGTTCCCATTATCACGGTATAATCTCTGTTCGTAACACTTTCAACGAATTCATTACCTAAACCAGGTATAGCAAATATCGTTTCAATTATAAAACTTCCTGTTAAAATAGAAACAACTAATGGTCCCAAATAAGAAACAACTGGTAAGATTGCATTTCTAATTCCGTGTCGATAAATAGTAACTCTATTACTTAACCCTTTTGCTTTAGCTGTTTTAATATAATCAGAACTTAATACCTCTAGCATGCTTGAGCGCATAAGCCGGGCTATAAACGCAAGCGGGGTAGCCGCCAAAGCTATTGCAGGTAAGACAGAGTGGGCAAAGGAATCAAATTTTGCAATCGGAAACAAGCCTAATTTAAAAGCAAATACATATTGTAAAACTGCTGCTAAGATAAAGCTCGGTACTGAAATTCCTAAAACTGCTATGATCATTGCGGTATAATCTGCAAACTTGTTATGATATAAAGCAGCAATTACTCCTAAAAACACTCCAACTGATAAAGCGAGAAGGATAGCCTCTATCCCCAAGATTAACGAATACTTAAAACTACGATTAATAATGTCATTTACACTTTGTCCAACATTATTAAAAGACGGCCCAAAGTCCCATTTTGCAATACGAGTTAGATAATCAATGTATTGTACATGGATCGGATCATTTAATCCATAGGCTTCATTCATTTGTGCTTCCAATTTGGGTGGGAGCTTCCTTTCCGCTGTAAATGGTCCACCTGGAGCGGCTTGCATAAGAAAAAAGGTAATAGTAATAATACAAAATAGCGATATCAGTATAAAACCAAACCGCTTAATTATATATCTTAGCACGTTGATTCACACCTCCAGAGATCTATCAAATTTTAATTCTATGAATATCATATTTCATTTGATTTCATCAAAAAGGGGTGAAATGAATCACCCCATAATTTGTTTATTCTTCCGTAATGTAGCCCCACTTAAATTGGATAACACCTAATGGTGAAACATCAATATCTTTTACATTATCCTTGTGTGCGTATACATTTGTGTAGAAATAAATCGGTGAAATAACCATTTGATCCATAAAGTATTCTTCTGCCTCTTTTAGTATTTCCTCACGTTTAGCTGGATCTAACTCTTTACGTGATTCTTGTATTAGTTTTTGGAATTCTTCGTCTTCCCAGTTCGTATAGTTGTTTCCGCCAACTGTTTCAAAAATTTCTAAGAAGTTGATCGCATCGTTAAAGTCTGCAATCCATCCAATACGACCTACTTGATAATCACCTTCACCTAATGAATCTAAAAATACTTTCCACTCTTCGTTATTCAATTCTACATCTACATCTAAATTCTTCTTCCACATATCTTGGATTGCCTGTGCTATTGCTTCATGGCCTTCGTCGGTATTGTATGTTATTTTAACTTTCGGAAGAGAATCTAAACCTAATTCCTCTAAACCTTTTTCTAAATACTCTTTTGCCTTTTCGACATTATTATCTTCAAAATAACCTGTTTCGTTTTCTTCAAAAATGGATGGTGGAACTAAAGCCATTGCAGGCTTTTGTTCTCCTCGAGTTATATTTTCTACAATAGCCTGACGATCGATAGCTAATGCAAACGCTTTTCGAATGTTTTCGTTATTAAACGGTTCTTCATCATGATTGAATGTATAATAATACACACCAGCACGGTCGGAAATTTCCAATTCTCCAGCATCTTTCATTGTTTGAATTGCTGCTAAAGGAAGTTCTCCAGTAGGATGTCCAGCCCAATCCAAATCACCGTTTTCATACATTTGTAATTCCGTGTCCTCTTCAATAATCATATGCATGTTAACCGTTTCCAATTTTACAGTATCGGCGTCCCAATAATCTTCGTTTTTCTCTAAAACTATTTTATCTTTATGATCCCATGATACCAATTTAAAAGGACCATTCGTTACATAATCTTCTCCCGCATCAAGAGCCCATTTGTCATTTCCTTCCACTACATCCTTATTAAGCGGATAGAACGTATGGAATGCTGTTAAATCTAAGAAATACTCTGTAGGTTGTTCAAGTTCAACTACTAATGTATGCTCATCTTCTGCTGTTATACCAACATCATCTAATGAACCACCATTTTCTTTAGCATCTTCTGCACCTTTAATCGGGTACAGTTGATATGCATAATCCGTATCCGCATTCTCTGGGTCTAGTACCCATTTCCAAGCAAACTCAAAGTCCTCAGCAGTTACAGGATCTCCATTTGTCCATTTTGCATCTTCACGAATTTTAAATGTGTAGGTTAACTCATCATCTGATACCTCAATGTCCTCTGCCATTGCAGGCTCAGCTTCTCCTTCAGGGTTAATTCTGGTTAACCCTTCAAACACTTGGTCAAGAACAGAACTTGACGTTGTATCTGAAGATGTTCCTGGATGTAATGAAGGCGGTTCTTCACGGATATTAATATCCAACACCTGTTCCTCTGCAAGTTGTTCTTCTCCTGTACTTTCCTTGTCATCGCTTTCACTTTTTCCAACATCAGCATCATCATTGCCACCACCGCATGCAGCTAAGAAGATACTCATAGCAAAAACAAGTGTAAAAAGTAAAGACAATCTCTTCCAGTTCATTTTTATGAACCTCCCCTTTTAAATTTTTACAGATATGTATAAGTTATCTGCAATTTTAATTATACATAATTTTTGTAAGTTTTCCATAAAGAATGTTAAAGTTAGAAGATTCCGAACTCAAATTAAGATTATTAAACTTATTTTGCTTTTGCCATTTGCAGATAAGAACTAATGATGATTACAATTGCCAAAATGATTACTGCCGCAAAAAAACATATCTTGAAAACTAGATTTCATTACACGAGATACGATAGATAAAAGCTGCTCCTGTAAGTATGGATCGTTAATTTTTTCTATTTCCCCCACAATTTCACTATAACCCTATCCTTCGCTTACATTGTGGAATGGAATTACAGTTTCACCAAAAGCCGCTTTAAACGTAGGTTCAATTTTCATTACACCTAAGGTTATACAACACTACTATATTCTGGAGGTTATTATAAATAGATTCTTACTCAACAACAATTTATACAATAAAAATGTACCTTCAGTTTGCCAAATTCATTAAGCTTAGAATTATTTTATTTTTATAATTTTTTAATCTAAAAATATATTTCTATTAATCTTATATTCACAATATTAGTATTTATTGTATAATTATAGAGGAAAGGAGGTGTAAGGCTTTGAGAAGACAAAAAAACTTTTTTCTCCCTATATTGATTTTTCTTTTGGTTTTAGGTGTCACATTATTCACCCCTAATTTACCAACTGAAAAGCACAATGGCTATACGCATGCCGAAGTGGAGACAACTGAAATAGCCCCATGCGCAAGGTATGGAAAACACTTGATGATCGCACAAGGACCAGCAGTGGTTAAAAATTATAAGACTAAAAAAGTTATCTTCCAAGGTGGCTGGTATCAATGTGATTGTGGGCAAAAGTTTCTAGCTCAAGGTTATCCTGAAAATAAAGGTCCTATTGGGAAGTATGCTACTTCCGGAGCCATTAAATCAGGATTCTCACACGCAGGAGCGTCTGGCTTTAATGTTGATCCTAAGTTAGTTTATACTACATCAAAAACTACTATACCCGGTTATAAATTTAGATTTTAATTTAGACAAATACTTTAATAGTGATGCAGTTCATCTCTTAGGAGTAAATATACGTATAATCCCCCTTGGCAAAGGAAATAAACAGTATAATTAATGTAAAAAAACACGGTATATCAACATTTAGGGGGATTATTTTCTAGATAAAACAAAGAAACACTTTTTGACAAAGAGGGCTGTGAAGACGATTTATCAGCATCAAGTTTCAGAATACAAATTGGTAGTAAGAGATATGGTTCCAAGTATTGCTTCCGAATTTATTAAAAATAAGTCGGAAGATGTATCCAAGCAAGATTGCAAGATAAAACCTTTTTACAGGTTGGAAAAGAAACTGTAGAAGATATTCAAACGATATTAAATGCTGTCCCTGTAAAAATATCAATCAAAAATAGAAGTTATTCTTTTATAATGAACAGTCTATCTATAAATGGCCCCAGTAAGTGTAAATATTTTGTTTAATAACATTAGTGTCCAAACTACAAAATATAGGAATTTATTAATAAATACATTTACTTCTTCACAATGGTCAAATCTAGATTTGGTATTACTTGAAGTTATTAATTTCATCTGTTTTTGTCATTTGCAGATAAGAACTAATGATGATTACTATTGCCGAAATGATTACTGCTGCAAAAAACATATCTTGAAAACCAGATTTCATTACACGAGATACGATAGATAAAAGCTGCTCCTGAAAGTATGGATCGTTAATTTTTTCTATTTCTCCCACAATTTCACTATAACCTTCTCCTTCGCTCACATCGTGGAATGGAATTACAGTTTCACCAAAAACCGCTTTAAACGTCGGTTCAATTTTCATTACACCTGAAGTTATAAAACTGGCAAAGATTGTCGGAAATAAGGTTAATCCAACTTGGCGGGTCAATGAAAGTGTCCCAATAGAAGTACCGTATCGATTTTTTTCTACACTTTCACCGACTAAAACATTTAAAGGTGCACCTAACAAAAATCCTAACCCTATTCCCGCCAATATGCTTGCAATAACGAAGGTTTTTAAATCATCTACAAAAGAAAAGAACATTAAAAAACCAAGTAAACCGATAATACCTGAAACAATAATTGTTCGAGTTGCTCCAATTCGATCAGTTAAAAACCCACCTAAACCTGCGCCTATTCCTGATGCTAACGCTAGTGGAGTTAACCAAAAACCTGCATTCTCAGCTGGAACTTGTAAAGCCTGCTGTACAAAGGAAGGTATAAAAATAATACTTGCCAAAAATCCACCTGATAAAAACCCAAGTAGAAGCGTTAATTGAAACGAACGTTTCCGTAATAATGAGGCCGAAATAATTGGATCTCCACCGTTTTTTTCTAATCGTTTTTCATGAGTTAAAAAGAGATAAATGAACAAAGCGCCTGCAATTAGGTAAGGTAAGACCGTAACACTTGTAATACTTGATAGAAGTTCTAAACTATTTATGTTTGTAATCCCGAACATGAAAGCAACGATCCCCAATGATAAATAAATCGTTCCTGTTACATCAAGTGCATTTGATGTTGGCTGTTTTGTCTCATCTATTTTTAAAAAGCCCATAACAATTAAAAACAATGCAATCGGAATATTAATTAAAAACATCCATTGCCAAGTTCCAGTTATATGTAAAATAAGTGCTCCCACATTGGGGCCTACTACAGCAGATAAGCCATGCATTCCCCCTAAAAGACCGAGAACTTTTCCTTGTTGATTTTTAGGCATTGTAGATAATACATGGGAGGTCCCGATGATAAAAATTCCGCCGCCGCCAATGGCTTGAATAAATCTTGCAATAAGGAGCATTGTAAAATTAGGGCTAATCGCAACTAATAATGAACCAAGACCAAATAACAGAATCTCGATAATAAACAATCTTTTACGACCATAATTATCTGACAACTTACCAATAATCGGAACGGAGATTGCAACACCTAATGTATAAAGCGTTACTGTCCAAGCTCCCCATGATGGCGATACCCCAAATGAATTATATATTGTAGTTAATGCCGAACTAATAATTCCGTTATCGAGTCCAGCCATAAAAACGCCGATAGTAAATAAAATTATCGGCCACTTTTGTGATACTTGTTTCTTTTTCACTACATCACTCCTACTTTGAGCAATTATATTTTTCATAATCTGGTGACGCACTGCTCATCATATCGATTAAATTTTTCATATTTCCGCAAAATCATAAGAAAAAGGGCCTATAAATAAGAGCCCTTTATCCTTTAAAGAAATTTGCAATACTATCTATTAAATCTTGGAAAAAATTTGAAACCTTTTCCCAAAAACCTTCATCTAATTCTAAATTCATATCATCTAATTTATCTTTAATCGTAGAAGTGATATCTTCCAACTGCTGTTTTACCTGGTCAAAATCAATATCTAAGTTTCTCATTTTTTCAAATAAATCAATGAGTAATTGACGATCTTCTTCACTTAGATTAATTTCCAATTTTTCCAATTGATCCTTTACTATTTGTTCAACTTCTTCTCTTGTTACAGGATCTTGTTCAGCAATTTCCTTTTTAATTTCTGTCATTAATTCAGTTACTTTTTCTTGATTTAGTCCTTCTTTTTTAGAAAGCTCTGTTGTAAAATCCAACTCTTCATTGGCTACTTCCATTCGGCCTTGTTCTAATTCAGCACCCGCTGCATCATACGCCTTATAAATTCCTGATAATGCTGAAGTACCTGTTACTTGAACAGGAGAAGCAACTTCAATTAAAGCATTCTCAACTCCAGCTGTTAAGAGTGCATTACTATACATTTCACTCGTAACATGTGTAATATTATCTGCCGTTACAATATTAACAACAATTCCATGCCCTTTGTCTTTATGAGTAATTTTAACCGATGAAAACATTCTTGAATTTGGATCCCCATTAATATAATGAGCAATATCCTTACCAGTAACATTCATTTCAGTTACCTTATCTGTATCAACTTCTAGTAATCTTCTTACTTCTTCTCTCTGAGCATCTGATAATGTATCACCATATACAACAATCGGTTCATCCAACATCTCATCAGTTTGAACTGCGTGAGTCAACGTATCGGTACTAAAAGCCAGTCCAAGAACAATTGAAAATATTAAAAACAGCTTACTAATATATCTCATTTGATAAACTCCTTTTCTTAACTTAATACATATTTTATGCTTATTTAACTTAAAATACAATTGAAATTATATGACAAAAGAAAAAACATTATATATAAATTAGATACGATACAGGCAATTCTATTGCAAATATTCGTCAGGAAATGATATAACTACATTATCAAAAGCTATTATAGAAAGTTTGTGATTTAAATGGGTATTGTTATTGTAGACGTCTGCAGTGCTAATCTCATCACAACATTAAATATAGAGGAAATTATTGAAGGAGAGTTTCCAGAAGTTGCCGTTATAATGAACAGCTGTTTATCCTTTTGTGGCTTATGTGCCAAGAGTCCATATGCGCATGTTAATGGAAAACTTGTCCACGGAAAAACTCCCGAACAATGTTTAGAGAGAATTCGAGAAGAAATTAAAAAAGAATTGGCAGTTTATGCATAACAACTGCTAATTCTTTTTTTTATTTTAAAACTTTAATTTCCTTGTCTATTCAGTCAAAACTTATACCTGCATCTTCCTAATTTTGCATCAAGCTTAGATATGGGGACAATTGTGCGTGTAGCTCTTTTTTTGCACGAGATCGGGATCGAGGGAGAGCTCCGCGGACATTTTCAAGCAGTTTTTTTCTGGGGTTTGTCCGCGGCAAGCTCCAGCGGACAAACTGCTCTAACTTTTGATCACTATTTGTCCGGGGGAGGACACCGCGGACAATTTTTACCGAAATTGCATCACTTTTTGTCCGAGGAAGACCACACCGAACAATTTTTACCGAAATTGCATCACTTTTTGTCCGAGGAAGACCGCAACGGACAATTTTCATCGACTTTTCGGTAGATTTTGTCCGTAAGAGAAGCGACGAATCTCCTTTTTTATAAACTACTCTTTAAAATTTCAAAGACATCCCGCTCTGTTAATCGCTTAAAATTTCCACATTTCGGTTGTGTTTCAATAGTCTTTTCTGCAATTAACGGTAATGTTTCTTCCGTTATATCATAATCACTTAATTTGGACGGCGCACCCCAAGATGCCCATGTAGTTGCTAATAAATCTATTCCTTCTCTTGCTATTTCCATATCAGATTTACCCTCAGAATCAATACGCAATACATTCGTCGCTAATTGTTTGAAGCGCCTTACGTTTGTTTCATCCAAAACGTAATGCATCCAATGTGGAAATAAAATAGCCATTCCCCCTCCATGAGGAACATCGTGAACTGCAGAAAGAGCATGATCAATATGATGGGTCCCCCAATCGCCAATAAAACCCATATTGAGCTGATCGCTTAATGCTATTGTACTTGCATAGGCAACCGTTTCACGATACTCATAATTTTCTAAGTCATTAAGTAGTTTAGGTGTTACATCGATCAATGTACGAAGCACACTTTCACAAAATTGATCCTGAATGGGTGTATTTTCTTCGGAATGAAAATAATGTTCTAATACATGTGACATTGCATCAACAGCACCATTTACCGTCTGTTCTTTCGGTACCGATGTCATAAAAGTCGGATCCACAATTGCAAATTTTGCTCGAGAAAAAGAAGAAACCCAAGCTCGTTTATCTTTTGTCTCCCAGTCCGAAATAACAGAACTTAAACTCATTTCCGCTCCTGTGCCCGCAATTGTTACAATCGAGCCATATGGCAAACCAGCTGTTGCCCTTACTTTCCTGCTAATAATATCCCAAACATCTACATCCGTTTTTGCACCAACGACAATCGCTTTTGTGCAATCGATTACACTGCCACCGCCTACAGCTAAAACAAAATCTACATTTTCTTCTTTGCAGATTTCGATCCCTTTTCGTATAGTTGTAACTCGTGGATTTGGTTCTACCCCATTTAATTCTACCCATTCAACATCTGCTGCTTTTAATATATTCGTAACTTCATCATATACTCCGTTTCGTTTTATACTCCCACCACCGTACACGAGAAGTACTTTTTTGCCGTACTTAGTCACTTCTTTTGATAATTGACTTAATTGTCCCTTCCCAAAAAGCAGTTTCGTAGGATTAAAATACATAAATGATTGCACAAAAACACCTCACCATTTCGTTAAGTTTAAGATTAGAAAACTTGGCATTCGCCAAGCATTGAATGGCGAGTGCCTTAGTTGCACTTATGCAGTAGGAAAGTTTTATACTTTCTTATCTGCAAAAAAGTAAAGGAGTTAGCAAAACCCCTTTACTTTAAATAAGCTACAGCGTCAATCTCAACTAGAACATCTTTTGGTAGGCGACTAACTTCAACTGTCGCACGTGCAGGGTAAGGTTTTTTCAAATAACGACCGTATATTTCATTTACCGTTCCAAAGTCATCCATTGAATTTAAATAAATTGTAAATTTTACAACCTGTGAAAAATTCGCTCCACCTTCGAGTAATACCGTTCTTAAATTTTCCATTACTTGAATCGTTTGATTTTCTATTCCTTCTACAACATTTCCAGTTTCAGGATTAATCGGGATTGCTCCTGATGCATATAAAAAATCTCCAGCAATAACCGCTTGTGAATATGGACCAATTGCCTCGGGTGCTTTATTTGTGTAAACTTCTTTCATTACTAAAACTCCCCTTCTTTAATTTATTTGCTTGTTCTAATAATACCAATTAATTTCTTGCTTTAAAATAGTAAAGTTACATTTTATTAATTTACTTTTTAATTCTACAGCTACTCTCATGCGTACTATTAGCTTCTAACACTTTTAAAATAAAATGAAACAAAAAGAATAATCCTAAACAAATAAATGCAACCGCTATTGACTGATGAGCGACAAAGTTATTTGTAATCAATTCTTTGTAAAGTAAGTATACACCGAATAGTAGTGATCCAAACCCAAATAAAAATGATAATTTTCCACACCAGCTTATTGTTTTCACCTATGGCAGCTCCTTAATTTGTGACAAACTTTTGTTTATATTCCATTACATCTCTTGCATAGAAAATATCGCCGTAACAAGCATCATATTGTTTCGCTTCTTCGCGTAAACAGGTATATATGGAGGGGTCATCTGCGTTTTTATACATTTCCTGTGAAAACTTTATCGTTGTATCCTGATTATATAATTGTTTATTTTTTTCAAGATAATAAATAAAGCCTATACCAAAATTATATGCTTGAATGGCTAATTCTATTTCTCCATCGGCGGCATGTAAGGCTTCTGCAAAATATGATACCCCTTGCTTAATGGACTGTTCTGGATCTGTAATACAACCAACTTCTCCACATAAACTTTCTGAGGATTGCATCGGGTCATCACCACGTCCACCTGATTCCTGAAGCATCATAGCCAAAAGTACATCCGTATGTTCTTCTACATCGAACTCTTTTGCATATTTTTCAACAGTTGATCGATACTGTTCTACTTTTTTTGTAAATACGTGCTGAGCAATTTTCCCATTTTTAAATTCATCTTTTGATGTATACAGGGATACTCCAACAAGAAGTAATGACATCATGATTACTAGGGCAAAAACCCGAATAAATACTTTATAACCAGAACGTTTCATGCTATTTTGCCCCTAACCTTTTAACAGTTTAATAGTTTATTTATCAACTTGAAACAATTCTTTTTTACGCCACTTTCCATAACGATAATAAGTACTCGCTAGTATACTACTTATAATAAAACTAGCACCTAATCCAAAAGCAATACCAACTTCATCATAAATGCTAGAAAATAAATATGTCAATGGATATCTTAACACCCAAAATGAAATAATATTTAACACTAGCACTTGATACATTGCACCAGCAGCGCGGACCACGCCATTTAAAATAAAGTTTATTCCTAAAAATGGGAAACAAAATGCCATGATACGTAAGTATTGACTCGCAAATTTAACTGATTCTTCCTCTTGAATAAATAATCGAACACCATGTTCAGCGAAAAATACAATTAATAATCCAATCAGACACATAATCGTTAAATTATACAACAGTCCATACTTTGTTATTTGATGAACTCTTCTCCAATTTGAAACCCCAATATTTTGTCCAGCCATACTATTAACAGCAGTACCTAATGCATGGGCAGGCAACATGATGATACTATCGATTCTTTGTGCCGCTCCAAATCCACCTACGACAGATCCACCGAAGACTGTCACAACACTCATAATTGCTGCTGACCCTGCAGAAATAACAGACATTTGTAAACCAGCAGGAATTCCTAAATTTAAAATTAACTTTATTTCATGTAATTTAGGTTTTTTCGGGACTTGAAAAGGAGCCAATTTATTGCGTAAAACGAAATACAATCCATAGAGAAAAGCAATTCCTTGAGCAATAATTGTAGCGTACGCAGCACCTTGAACACCAAAATTAAATCCAGCAATAAATAATGGATCTAAGAAAATATTTAAGACAACCGCGATCATAACGAATTTAAGCGGACTTTTACTATCTCCGATGGAACGAAGCACTGTACTAATAAAATTATAACCAAATAAAAAAAGCATTCCTACAAAGTTAATCCGTAAATAGTCCATCGCTAATGGCAGTAACTCATTTGGAGTTCCAAGTAACATTAGCAATTGTTCCGAAAATATATACCCAAAAACACTTAATATAATTGCGAAAAATGTAAGGGTTACAACAAAGGCGTTTAAATAATTTTTTAAACCTTGTCGATTTCCTTGTCCCTTTTGCTGAGAAAGTATTGTTAATGCCGCATTATTTAATCCAATAACAAAAGAAAGCACAGTAAAAATGATTGCTCCGGAAATAGCTACTGCCCCAAGTGCGTCAGCCCCAAGTAAGTTTCCAACCCAAAGACTATCGACTACTTGATAAGACGTTTGTAGTAAATTCGCTAAAATGATCGGACCAGAAAAGAATATTAATTGCTTAAAAATATTTCCTTCCGTAAAATCATACTGTTTTTTCATTCTTATCTACCCCACTACCTCTTTATTTTACCTTATCATCATTTGTTTTGTTAGCGATACAAACTAATAGCAATCTTCGGTATTTTCAAATTATTATAAATGTGGTATTATTAGACAAACATTATTATATAAGGGGTTGGTTTTAGTGATGAATCATCCATTAACCGTTGGGGCAATGATGGAACATGCGGAAAAGTTTTTCCCGAAAAAAGAAGTCATTTCACAGACACATGACAAAATTCACCGGCTTACCTATAAGGAAATTGGCAAAAGAACCCGGCGTCTTATGAGTGCATTACATAATCTTGGCATTAAAAAAGGTGACCGAGTAGGAACGCTAGCTTGGAACACCCATAGACACCTTGAAATTTACTTTGCTGCTCCGGGCATGGGCGCAGTGTTACACACAATAAATATTAGACTATCCCCAGAACATATTATTTACATCATCAATCATGCAGAAGACAAAGTAATTTTTGTAGATGAAGATATTTTACCTCTCGTAGATAAACTCCAAGACCATCTCAAAACTGTAAAAACCTACATCGTCATGACAAATAAAGATAAATTACCCGATAATAGCCTACCTAATGTCTATTCCTATGAACAACTTTTAGAAAAAGGCGATGAGAATTACGAATTTATAAAAAATATCGATGAAAATGATCCTGCTGGAATGTGTTACACATCAGCTACAACAGGGAAGCCAAAAGGTGTGTTATACTCGCACCGAGGGATTGCATTACACAGTTTTGCTTTAGGCTTAGCAGATACAGCAGCAATCTCTGAAGCCGACATCGCCATGCCAGTTGTTCCACAGTTTCATGTGAATGCATGGGGAATGCCGTTTGCTTGTACTTGGTTCGGTTCTACTCAAGTAATGCCTGGCCCAAGATTTACTCCTGAAAGACTTGCTCGCTTTATAGAAGAATATAAGGTTACGGTTACTGCAGGTGTTCCTACTATTTGGTTAGGTCTATTAAAAGTATTAGAGGAAAAAGAATATGATCTATCTAGTCTACGCGGAATTTTATGTGGAGGATCTGCAGCACCAATTGGAATGATACGTACATTCGAAGAGAAACATAATATACCGTTTTTCCATGCATATGGAGCAACTGAAACAACACCGCTTGCAACATATTCACGACTGAAAAGCTATCAAAAAGACTTAACATTAGATGAAAAAGCGCTCGAAAAAACACGCCAAGGAATTCTTGTTCCTGGCCTTGAAATGAAAGTAGTTGGAGAGGAAGGAGAAATTCCTTGGGATAACAACACGATGGGAGAGTTACTCCTTCGTGGACCATGGATTGCAGACTCTTACTATAATGATGAACGATCAGAATCTGCATTTAAAGACGGCTGGTTTTATACCGGTGATGTTGTGACAGTTGATGAAGAAGGTACGATTAAAATTGTTGACCGTACTAGTGATTTAATAAAAAGTGGCGGGGAATGGATTTCATCTGTAGAACTTGAAAATGTGTTAATGGCGCACGAAGCAGTTTTTGAAGCAAGTGTTGTAGCAATTCCTGACGAAAAATGGCAAGAACGACCAATTGCATGTGTCGTTTTACATGATAAGTTTGTCGGTAAAGTTCAAAAGCAAGAATTACTTGCCTTTTTAGAACCTCAGTTTGCTAAGTTTTGGCTCCCAGATGATATATTATTTGTAGAAGAAATCCCTAAATCATCTGTCGGTAAATTTTTGAAACGTGAACTGAGAAAATATGTTTTAGAACATTATCAAGCCCAAGAACAGTAAATAAATACCACTGTCTCAACATTTGGGACAGTGGTAGTTACTATTTCTTATGAATTCCTTTTATATTTGCAGTGCGACTAAGCATCTTTTTCTGTCACTAAGCATTTGACGTGAGCCACTGCGCATCTTTTCTCGACACTAAGCATTAGATCTGAGCCACTATGCATCTTTTCTCGACACTAAGCATTTGACCGGAGCCACTATGCATCTTTTCTCGACACTAAGCATTAGTCCTAAGACACTTCACATACCAACATGGACTTTATATAATCCAAATGATAACGCACAGTTCTCACTGTGCGTTTAATAAATTATTCAACCCATCTTCCTGTAAGAACCTTCTTTCTTGTATAGAACTGTAATCCATCTTTTCCGTTCGCATGCAAGTCTCCATAGAATGAATCTTTCCATCCGGAGAATGGGAAAAATGCCATTGGGGCAGGGACGCCAATATTAACTCCTAACATTCCAGCATCGATATTTTCCCTAAATGTTCTTACACTTCCGCCGTTATTTGTAAATATACAAGATCCATTTGCGAATTTAGATTTATTCGTTAATTTGATTGCTTCATCTAAGTCTTTTACTCGACTTATGGATAATACAGGAGCAAAAATTTCATCTTGCCAAATTTTCATTTCACTTGTCACATGATCGAAAATTGTTGGTCCGACAAAATATCCGCCTTCTTGCGCACTCTCGTCTTTTCTACCATCCCGAATAAGTGTCGCTCCTTCTTTTTCTCCCGTTTCAATATATTGTAACGTTCTTTCTTTATGTGAATCACGAATGACAGGTCCTAAAAAAATGCCTTCATCTAAACCATTACCCATTTTAATTTCATTTGCTTTTGCAACTAGTTGCGATATAAACTCATCTGCAACCGATTCTTCTACAGCAACGACAGAACAAGCCATACAACG
>NZ_JBPPZG010000050.1:0-20530 GCF_051918545.1 Pseudogracilibacillus amylolyticus (SeqCode)
TAGATATTCTGTTGTAGCATCCGATTGCGTAATTTTTATTGTGAAAAAAGCAGCAATACCAACGATAAGTGCAAGGATTACAATTAAAAAAATTAATCTTTTCCTCTTTCTCCTTTTGTTCCTCATATATCTCATGAAAAATGACCCCTCTAATATATATAGTGAAATTTAATATTATTATACATGAAATGGTACTTTTTTCTAGGAGTCTATGGAAGTGGATTGAGGGCTTTGGTAAGTGGTTGGTAATTTGTCTTTTTATCTGTCATTATATTTAAATTCATCTAGATCATAAGACACCAATTGTTTCCCACATCCTAAATCACCCACCCTACACCAAACTAACAAAAATCCCCCATCAATCCCAAAAATCTCATTAAGTATATGCAAGCGATGCCAGGTGCAATATTTATCAAGAATTTCCTCAGAAAAAATACAAACGACCCCCCATAAAACGACAAAATCTCTTTAAAACTTTTGAAAAAGGCATACCTCAAACTAATTTGTTATGTTATAATTCGATACTGTAGTTAACTGATTATAAAAATAAAAGTAAATCATAGAATGATAGCAAATCTTGGAGGTAAAGACATGGAAGAAACAATTTCCTTAAAGGAAATATTCGAGGTATTAAAGAAACGAATATTAATGATCCTTTCTATTACATTAGGTGCAGCAATAGTAGCAGCTGTGGTTAGTTACTTTCTATTAACCCCAACCTATGAGTCTAGTTCACAATTTATTGTTAATCAGAAACAAGAGGATCCTGCTACACAATATAATGCGGGTGATATCCAAACAAACGTACAATTAATTAATACCTACAACATTATTATTAAAAGTCCGGCAATCTTAGATGAGGTAGTAGAAGATTTAAAACTACCATACACGTCTGAGGAACTTGGGGATAAAATCAACGTGACAAGTGCAGATAACTCCCAAGTCGTTACTGTTACAGTAACCGATGAAGATCCTGCAGTAGCAGTAGATATTGCAAACGCTACAGTGGAAATATTTCAGAAAAACATTCCAGAAATCATGAATGTGGATAACGTAAGTATTTTAACGAAAGCTGAGGTCGCTGAAGATCCTACACCTGTTGCACCAAATCCAATTCTTAATATAGCAATTGCGATAGTTCTAGGGATTATGGTTGGTGTTGGTCTAGCATTGTTACTTGAATACTTAGACAGCACAGTGACAACAGAAGAAGATATAGAGAAGAAAATTGGACTGCCTGTTATTGGGGTTATTTCTCAGGTAAGTGATAAAGACATAACAGAAGGAAAAGCGGGTTTCCAACAACAATCAAGAAAGGGTGGTTTTGATGGCGCGCAGAAAACCGTCTAAAATTAATAATAAAATGAGACAGTTGATAACGAAAATTAATCCGAAATCACCTATCTCTGAACAATACCGTACCATAAGGACTAATATACAATTTGCATCAGTTGACAATGAAATCCAATCACTCCTTGTGACGTCTTCTGGACCAAGTGAAGGGAAATCTACAACAACAGCAAATTTGGCAGTTGTCTACGCAGAAGCGGGAAAAAGAGTTTTACTCGTCGATGCTGATTTAAGAAAACCAACAGTACATTATACATTCCGATTAGATAATTTAACGGGATTAAGTAATGTGCTAGTAGGGGAAAACACATTAGATGAAGCGGAAAATCGTACAGATATTGAAAACTTGTATGTCATTTCATGTGGTCCGATACCTCCAAATCCTTCTGAATTACTTGCATCAAGAAAAATGGAGCAATTTATTAGTGAGGCAACTCAAAGCTATGATTTGGTAATATTTGATACTCCACCGGTATTAGCTGTCACTGATGCGCAAATTTTAGCTAATATAGTTGATGGTTCGATTTTAGTTGTTCGTAGCAAGCATACTGAATTAGAATCAGCGACAAAAGCGAAGGATGTTTTAGAACCTGCGAGGGCGAAACTGTTAGGTTCTGTATTAAATGGACGTGAGAAACAAGGTTCGAATTATTACTATTATTACGGTACGAATTAATAGATATAACTCCTTGCACCAATAAAATGTAAGGAGTTTTTCTTTAGGGCTTTTGTAGGTATTAACGTCATCTTTCTGTAAAATATGTAAAAGTTCATAGAGTCGCATCGGAATCTGTTAAAATATGTTGTATGTAAATAGAAAATTATAGGCTTGGAGAGGATGGAAGATAATGATTGATATTCATTCACACATACTTCCCGGGATTGATGACGGTGCACAAACAGAAGTAGATAGTCTAGAAATGGCGAGAGAGGCTGTTAGACATGGTATTACTTCTATCATTGCTACTCCTCATCACAGGAATGGGAAATATGATAATGAACGATCAAATATAATGAGGAATGTTGCAACATTAAATGATTTGCTTGTTCAAGAGAATATTCCATTAACTGTTCTACCAGGTCAGGAAACTAGAATAAATGGAGACATGATTGATGATCTAGAAAATGGTGAACTCTTAACTTTAAATGAATCGAAATATATTTTTGTAGAGTTTCCATCTGGTCATGTCCCGCGTTATGCATCACAAATGTTTTTTGATCTTCAAGTAGCGGGATGTAAGCCGATTATTGTCCATCCAGAGAGAAACAGAGAATTAATGGAACATCCTTCCAAGTTGTATGAATTTGTCAAGAATGGTGTATTAACTCAAGTGACAGCAGCAAGTGTTGTTGGTAAGTTTGGGAAAAATATTAGAGACTTCTCTCATCAGTTGATAGAAGCGAATTTAACGCACTTCGTTGCATCTGATGCTCATAATACGACCACACGTGGATTTTGCATGGATGAAGCGTTTAGTGAGATAAAGAATGAATATGGTAGTGACTACAATTTTATGTTCATAGAGAATAGCCAGTTGATGATTGATAACCAAAATGTAAATTTCATTGAACCTTCACAAGTTAAGAAAAAGCGGAAAAAGTTTCTTGGTCTATTTTAATAAAAATGTACATAGGTACGTTAAAAAGTATGGAAAAGAAAGGGCGGCTGTAGATGTCTTATAGGAAAAGATTATGTCTACTAATCTTACTAGACTCAATCATTGTAAGTACAGCAATATTTTTAGCCTCATGGATCGTATACCCGACAACAAATGTATTAAGCGTGGGACCAATTGTTATTAGCGCCATTGCACTATTAATCTTTCATCATATTTTTGCATTTATTTATAAGCTTTATAACAAGGTATGGGCCTATGCAAGTGTTGGAGAATTAGTAGCCATTGTTAAGGCCATTACATTTTCAATTCTTGCTACAGCTGTAGTTCAGTTTTTTGTTAATGATTTTAACATTTATCGTCGTGCATTAATCGTTACATGGTTGCTTCATATCATCCTAATTGGTGGATCTCGTTTTGTATGGCGTGTAGTAAGAGACAGTTATATAAAGAATACAAACGATCAGAAACGTACATTAATTGTTGGTGCAGGGTCAGCTGGGGCAATGATAGCTCGTCAATTGAAAAATGAACATGGAAATGTAGAATTATGTCCAGTTGCATTCGTTGATGATGACGAAAATAAACAAAAAATGCAATTATATGATCTTCCAGTTGAAGGAATGGTGAAAGATATTTCAACAGTTGTTAATAGGTTGAATATTGAACATATCGTTATTGCCATACCATCATTAACGAATGGAGAATTAAATGAAATTGTTGCTGAATGTAATAAGACGAGTGCCCAAGTGAAAATGATTCCAAAAATTGAGGATTTAATGACAGGAAAAGTCAATGTGTCTCATTTGAAAAATGTCGAAGTGGAAGATTTACTTGGACGTGAGCCAGTTAAATTGGATATAAATGCAATATCAGAGTATGTAACTGGAAGTACGGTGATGGTTACTGGTGCTGGTGGTTCAATCGGGTCTGAAATTTGTCGCCAATTAATGCAATTCACACCTGAGAAAATTCTATTAGTTGGTCATGGAGAGTTTAGTATTTATTCCATAGATATGGAATTAAAAAATAAATATAAAAATAGTGGAATAGAAATCGTTCCAGTTATTGGGGATGTACAAGACCGGGAGCGAATCTATGAAATTGTCGAACAACACCAACCAAGAATTATCTACCATGCTGCTGCACATAAGCATGTACCATTAATGGAGTATAATCCACATGAAGCAGTGAAAAACAATGTCATCGGTACGAAAAATGTCGCAGATGCTGCAGATACGTTCGGTGTTCAAACATTTGTTATGGTTTCAACCGATAAAGCAGTAAATCCAACAAATGTTATGGGTGCAACGAAACGTCTGGCAGAAATGGTTGTCCAAGATAGGGCGAAACGCAGTAAGACAAAATTTGTTGCTGTAAGATTTGGAAATGTATTAGGAAGCCGTGGTAGTGTTATTCCGTTATTTAAAAAGCAAATTGAAAATGGTGGACCCGTTACAGTTACACATCCAGACATGACACGATATTTTATGACCATTCCAGAAGCATCGCGACTTGTAATCCAAGCAGGGACTCTTGCAAAAGGTGGGGAAATCTTTGTCCTTGATATGGGTGAACCTGTGAAAATTGTAGATTTGGCAAGAAATTTGATTAAATTATCTGGTTATAGTGAGGAAGAAATTCCAATTGAATTCGCTGGTATACGGCCTGGTGAGAAGATGTATGAGGAAATTCTAAACGAAGATGAAATTCTACCTGGTGAGGTTTATGAGAAAATATATGTTGGTAGGACTGTAGCAGTTGAGTCAGAATTGATTATGTCATTGATAGATAGATTAGATAAGTATGACCGGATTGAGTTGAAAGAAGAGCTTATGAAAATTGTCTATAAGGAAAGGGAATTGCTAACTAGTTAAGACGATGTAGCTAACTTAATAACTAGTTAAGACTTATAAATAGAAAGGTAGTCTTATTAATGGGAGATCGTATTTTTCTTTCCTCACCTCATATGAGTGATGAGGGATATGAACAAGAATATGTTAAAAAGGCATTTGATACAAATTGGATTGCGCCACTAGGAGAAAATGTGAATCAATTTGAAAAGGAGCTAGCAGCTATGGTTGGATCCGATGATGCTGCTGCCCTTTCGTCAGGAACTGCTGCTATACATCTAGCTTTAAAAGCTGCTGGAGTTGAAAAAGGGGATATTGTTTTTTGTCCCACACTTACATTTTCGGCGACAGCAAATCCAATTATCTATCAAAATGCAGTACCAGTTTTTATTGATAGTGACTATGAAACTTGGAACATGGATCCAAATGCACTAGAAGAGGCATTTGAAAAGTATCCAGAAGTAAAAGCAGTGATTGTTGTTCACCTATATGGTTTATCTGCTGACATGGATAGAATAATAGAGTTATGTAAAAAACATAATGTAGTTCTTATAGAAGACGCAGCTGAATCATTAGGTACTTATTACAAAGGAAGACATACTGGAACATTTGGTGACTATGGTATTTTTTCATTTAATGGAAATAAGATCATCACTACATCAGGTGGTGGAATGCTTGTATCAGATAACGTGGAAAGAATTGAGAAAGTACGTTTTTGGGCTACTCAATCCAGGGATCAAGCAAGACATTATCAACATAGTGAACTAGGATATAACTATCGTATGAGTAATATAGTTGCTGGAATCGGTAGAGGACAACTTAAAGTTTTGGATCGGAGAGTTGAAAAGAAAAGATATATCTTTGAATTTTATAAAAGAGAGTTAGAGGCATTAAATGGTATCGAGTTAATGCCAAGTAACGAATGGAATAAGCCTAACTTTTGGTTAAGTTCTATTATTTTAACAGGTAAGGTTAGACCGATTGATATTATGATAGCTCTTGAAAAAGAAAATATTGAATCCAGACCAATTTGGAAACCAATGCATAAGCAACCGTTCTTTGAAAAATATGAATTTGTTGGTGAAGGTGTTTCTGAGAAATTGTTTGAGAATGGGGTTTGTTTACCGTCGGATACAAAAATGACCGATAAGGATTTGAGTAGAGTTGTTAATATTATTAAAAAGCTGTGGTGATGGAAATGAGTAAAGTTAGGGAAAGAATATATGGAAGATACATGAAAAGAGCAATGGATTTAATCCTTTCTTTAATTGCTATTATAGTTCTTAGTCCAGTATTTTTAATAATTGCAATCTTTATTAGAACTAAACTAGGTAGCCCAGTTCTTTTTAAACAAGAGAGACCCGGACTAAATGAAAAGATTTTTATGATGTATAAGTTTAGAACGATGACAGATGAGAGGGATGAGAATGGAAAACTTTTATCAGACAATGTTAGGTTAACAAGGTTTGGTAAGTTATTACGTTCTACTTCACTTGATGAATTACCTGAGTTGTTCAATATTGTGAAAGGTGATATGTCAATAATTGGTCCTAGACCCTTACTAATTCAGTATCTTCCTTTATATAATGACCACCAAAAACGACGTCATGAAGTTAGACCTGGATTATCTGGTTTAGCCCAAATAAGTGGTAGAAATGCGATTAGTTGGGAAGATAAATTTGATCTTGATGTTGAGTATATAGATAATATGAGTTTTATAAATGATTGGAAGATTATTTTGATAACAATTAAAAAAGTATTTGTTCGAGAAGGGATTAATTCTGAAACAGCTGCCACAATGGACCCTTTCAAGGGAACTGTAGAGGAAAGATAAATAATGAGTAATAAACTATTAATAATTGGTGCAAGTGGGCATGGAAAAGTAATTGCTGATATTGCTTTGAAAATGGATAAATGGCAAGAAATTGCCTTTTTAGATGATGATCAAAATTTAAATACAATTATGGGATTAGAGGTTATTGGTGTTTCAGATATGGCTTACAAAGTAATTAATAAGTACGACATATTTGTTGGTATTGGAAATAATACTATTAGAAAAAAGATTCTTGAAAAATTGGAGTCTTTGGGTGCAAATATACCAATATTGATTCATCCATCAGCTGTAGTTGGAGAAAAAGTATCATTTGGAGTAGGTACTGTTGTTATGGCTGGATCAGTGATAAACTGTTGTACTAGTATTGGTAAAGGTTGTGTTATCAACACTGGATCTACAATAGATCATGATAACAAGATTGGTGATTTTATACATATATCACCAGGAGCGCATTTAGCAGGAACAGTGACCGTTGGACAAGGTACCTGGTTAGGAATTAGTAGCGTAATTAGTAATAATATTAGCATAGCTAGCAACTGTCAAATTGGTGCTGGTGCAGTTGTTGTTAAAGATATAACTGAATCAGGAATTTATATTGGAGTTCCAGCTAGGAGAATTAAATAATGAGAATACTGGTATTAGCTAATTTTGGTATGGGTCTATATAACTTTAGGAAAGAGTTGTTAGAAGAATTAATTCGAAATGATAATGATGTTTATATATCATTTCCTCATGATGAATATGTACCAAAGTTGGAAAGTTTAGGGTGCAAGTTTATTAATATCAAGTTAGATAGACGTGGAACCAACCCTTTTTCAGATTTAAAGGTTGTATTTAATTATATGCGGATGATAAAGCGAATTAAGCCAGATATAGTTTTAACATATACAATAAAACCTAATGTGTATGGTGGAATAGCTTGTATTTTAACGAACCATCCGTATATTTCCAATATCACAGGACTAGGAACAGCAGTTGAAAATAAAGGATTAATACAAAACATTACATTAACACTTTATAAAACGGGGTTAAGAAAAGCATCTTGTGTCTTTTTTCAAAATAAAACCAATAGGGAGTTTTTCATTAAGAAAAACATTGTTAAAAATAATAGTAGATTAATTCCCGGTTCAGGAGTTAATTTAGTTCAACATAAATTTGAAGAATACCCAGCCAAAACTGATAAGAAAATAAGGTTCCTTTTTATAGGACGTATTATGAAAGCAAAAGGAATTGAAGAATTGTTAGAAGCAGCAAAAGTAGTAAAAGAAGAATATCCAAATACTGAATTTAATCTTATTGGCGGCATGGAGGAAGATTATAGCCAGATAATCAATGTGTTAGAAAAACAAGGTATTGTTAAATATCATGGCCAACAGGATGATGTGCAGTCCTTTATAAAAAAATCGCATGGAACGATACTTCCGTCGTACCATGAAGGATTGGCCAATGTGCTTCTAGAATCTGCTTCAGCTGGGCGACCAGTTATGACTTCTAGAATTCCTGGGTGTTTAGAAACCTTTGATGAAAATATTAGTGGTATAGGATTTGAAGTTAGAGATACACAGAGTTTAAAAGAGGCGATAATAAAGTTTATTAATCTCCCATATGATCAGAAGAAAAAGATGGGAATTGCCGGACGTAAAAAAATGGAAAGAGAATTTAATAGAAGAAGTGTAGTTCAAGCTTATATAGATGAAATAAAAACAGCTGTATATAAGGAGAATTGATATGAATTTATACGAGAAAATACTTAATAAAAAGGAAAAAATATCTTTAATTGGACTTGGATATGTAGGTATGCCTATTGCTGTTGCATTTGCTAAAAAAGTGGATGTAATTGGTTTTGATGTAAATAAAGAGAAAATAGGACTTTACATGAATGGTATTGATCCAACAAAAGAAGTAGGAAATGAAGTAATTAAAAATACAACAATCGATTTTACATCAAATGATTTAAGACTTAAAGAATCCAAGTTTCATATTGTTGCGGTTCCCACACCAGTAAGAGATGATCATACCCCCGATCTAAAACCAATAAAATCAGCTAGCCGTACATTAGGTAAAAATTTAACAAAGGGTTCAATCGTTGTATATGAATCTACTGTATATCCGGGCGTTACTGAAGATGTATGTGTTCCAATTTTAGAAGAAGAATCAGGATTGAAATGTGGAGTCGACTTTAAAGTGGGGTATTCTCCTGAAAGAATTAATCCCGGTGATAAAGTTCATAGATTAGAAACGATCGTTAAAGTTGTCTCTGGCCAAGATGAAGAAACTTTAGATATTGTTGCAAAAGTTTATGAATTAGTAGTAGATGCCGGAGTTTATAAAGCTGAAAGTATTAAAGTAGCAGAAGCTGCGAAGGTTATTGAAAATTCACAACGTGATATTAATATTGCATTTATGAACGAGCTATCTATCATTTTTAACAAATTAGGCATTGATACAAAAGCAGTTCTTGAAGCAGCAGGAACAAAGTGGAACTTCCTTAATTTCTCTCCAGGCCTTGTTGGTGGACACTGTATTGGAGTAGATCCATATTATCTAACATATAAAGCAGAGCAAGTGGGTTATCATTCACAAATTATTCTTTCAGGAAGAACAATTAATGACGATATGGGTAAATATGTTGCTGAAAGTACAGTTAAGAAAATGATTAAGGCAAATAAACAAATAAATGGATCAAAAGTGGCTATTTTCGGTGTTACATTTAAAGAAAATACTCCTGATGTACGAAATACAAAAGTGGTAGATGTAATTCAAGAACTAAAGGAGTACGGAGTAGACGTTAAGGTGGTAGATCCAGTTGCTGATAAGGAAGATTTACGGAATGAATATAATATAAAATCATGTAATATCGATGAAATAAAAGGTGTAGATGCAGTTATCTTTGCTGTTCCACATGATGAATTTAAATCTATTCAACTTGAAGATATTAAGAAGATGTTCGAACCGATGGAAGACATTAATACTGAAGCTTTGAGAGAGGTAGCTGTTACATCTGAATTTGGTACTTTAACTGATCGAGATGATTGTGTACTTATCGACATCAAAGGTATGTTTAACCGTAATGATGCAAAGAATGCTGGTTTTTCCTATTGGAGGTTATAATATTGGGATACGAAAATATAAAGTTTCCCGCGGGGAGTAAATTCTTAGTTACAGGCTCAGCGGGATTTATTGGATCTAATTTAGTAGAAGCTATTTTAAAACTAGGATATAAGGTTAGAGGACTAGATAACCTTTCAACAGGTAAAAAAGAAAATGTTGAAGAGTTTTTAGATAATCCAAATTATGAATTTTTAGAAGGGGATATACGTGATTTAGAAACATGTATGAAAGCATGTGAGGGAATTGATTTTGTTCTTAATCAAGCTGCTTGGGGTAGTGTACCAAGAAGTATTGAAATGCCCTTGTTCTATGAAAAAGTCAATATAAATGGTACTTTAAATATGATGGAGGCAGCGAGACAAAACGGTGTGAAAAAGTTCGTTTATGCTTCTAGTTCATCTGTTTATGGAGATGAACCTAATCTACCAAAAAAAGAAGGAATCGAAGGAAATTTACTATCACCATATGCATTAACTAAGAGAGTAAATGAAGAGTACGGGAAACTTTATACTATGCATTACGGGTTGGATACGTATGGGCTACGTTATTTCAATGTTTTTGGTAGGAGGCAAAACCCAGAAGGGGCATATGCTGCGGTAATCCCTAAGTTTATAAAGCAGTTATTAAAGGGTGAAAGTCCAACTATAAACGGAGATGGAAAACAAAGTAGAGATTTTACTTATATTGAAAACGTTATTGAAGCCAATTTAAAGGCCTGTAAGGCGTCTCATGAGGTTGCTGGACATGCTTTTAATATTGCCTATGGTGGAAGAGAATACTTAATTGATATTTACAATCACCTATGTGACGCGCTAGGAAAAGATATTAAACCGATTTTTGGCCCAAAACGTACAGGGGATATTAAACATAGTAATGCCGATATAAGCAAGGCAAAAGAAATGATAGGTTATGATCCAGCTTTTAATTTTGCTGACGGTTTATCGGAAGCAATAAGTTGGTATAAAAAGAATTTGAGTATTAAATAATCTTATAAATAAAATTTGAACAGGATAACTTTCCTAAGATTCAGTAAAGAACAATTTCAAAAGGTCTAAGTATTTTTTAGAATAAAGGATAGAACAGATGATTTCAGGTCCCTTAATAATAAATGGATGTTATATTTCTAAATATTATTAATTGATTTATAACCCAACATATCTCTTCTCGAAAAAGGATGTTGAAAGTGAAAAAAAAGCATATATGTTTTGTAACGAAATATTATGGTTCAACAAAGAATGGCCCTGGAACTTTTGCAGATAATTACATTAAGAGCGTAATGAAAAGTAATAAATATAATCTTACTGTTATATCTGGGGAATTAACGGAAAGTAGGTATGGAGAGAATATATATAACTATACAGCTGCAGATAATAATTTTATAGGTGGAATAAAGATTAGGAAATTAATAAATTATATTAATAAAAATGAAAAAATTGATGTAGTATATTTCAATTGTTATAAGAATGCAATTGCCTCTACCTCCTTGAATATACCTTATTTTACCAATGTGAATGACTTTAGCAATTTTATTGGTAAAAGAAAATTTGTATGGAAATATCTAAGTAATAGGGTGTTTAAAAATGCCAAGATGGTTTTTGTCAACTCTGAATACACTAAAGAACATATTCCTCAAAAAAAGAGTTATATAAGCGATAAATTTAAAGTAACTGGAAAGGGAATAAACCTAGATAATTTTAAGTTTAAATTTAATGAAATTAATAATCATATAAATATATTATTTGTCGGAAGTAATTATGTCTTGAAAGGATTAGAAGATCTTATTAGGGGAGTCCATGTTCTTAAAAGTAGAGTAGATTTTACTATTCATGTGAATATTGTTGGAGATCCGATGACTAACATCGATAAATACCAAAACTTGATAAAAGAGTTTGGGCTTGATACTAATATATTATTTTGTGGGGTTAAAAGTAAGGAAGAAATAGTAGAATATCATAATAATTCCCACTTTTTCGTTCTACCATCACATAAAGAAGCATTTGGTGTTAGTATTTTAGAAAGTTTAGCTTCAGGCACTCCGGTAATTGCAACCAATGCTGGTGGGATTCCCTCGATTATTGAAGACGGTGTTTCTGGATTATTAATAGAAGTAGGAGATTTTAACTCAATCGCTAATCATATGGTTAATTTAATAAATGATGATAAATTAAGATATGATATAGCCATTAATGGATTAGAACGAGTTAAAAGATTTGATTTTAAAGAAATATATAATGACATTATGTCTGATATTAATTCTATTATCTAGTAATAACTTAAAGAATACAAAGGGAGAAAAAAATTGAAAGTATTAAACGTTATAAATGGATTAGGGGCTGGAGGTGCTGAAAAGCTATTAATTGATTTGCTACCTCTATTGAATAAACATGAAGAAATTGAAGTGGAATTACTACTACTAACTGATAAAAATTCTGTATATAAAGATCATATTATCGGTAAAGGAATACATGTAAATGTATGTGAATCAAATAAACTGTATTCAATAAAGAATCTAGCTTATATTCGGTCTTTGATTTTAAATGGAAAATATGATATAGTCCATGCCCATTTATTTCCAACTAATTATTATATATCATTAATTAGTAAAACAATTTTTAATAAAAATGTCCATTTTATTTTTACTGAGCATAGTACTCATAATAGACGTAGAAATAAATTTATAATGAGATATATTGAAAAATATATTTACTCTAGCTTTAGTAAAATATTATCTATTAGTAAAGAAACAGAGAAAAACCTTATAGAATGGCTTCGACCAACAAGAAAACTCAATAAGTTTACTGTTGTTGAAAATGGTATTGATTTAAAAAAATATTATACATCGAGTAGAATACCTAAAACCACTTTTTCTAAACATATTAATAAAAATGACAAATTAATATGTATGGTGGGTAGATTTTCCCATCAAAAAGATCAAAGCACTCTTATTAGAGCAATGAAATTATTAGATGATGACGTTCATTTATTGTTGATTGGTGAAGGTGAATATAAAGATAATAATATAAAGTTGACTCAAGAATTAGATTTAAGTAAAAGAGTACATTTTTTAGGATTTAGAAAAGATGTTCCTAATATACTTCAATCAGTAGACATTAATGTGTTATCATCAGTTTGGGAAGGTTTTGGTTTAGCTGCTTTAGAAGGAATGGCTACAAAAAAGCCAGTAATAGCAACTGATGTAGAGGGATTGAGGGGGATTATCGATAGGGAGGACTTACTATTTAAAGTCGGAGATTCTGTATATTTAGCAGAAATAATAAAAAGATTGCTAAACGACGCTGAATACTATAATCAAGTATGTGAGTACTTATTTGAAAGATCGAGAAACTTCGATATTAATAAAACCGCTGATAAAATTAAATCTATTTATCTAAGGTGTCACTAAAGGGAATAAATATTTCTAAAATATATAAATAACTTCGCTATATATTGATGTGTAAGTTATTCAAGCATTATAAGTATAATTGGGGCGAAGTAACTATGAAGATTAACTTTAAAAAGGTGTTTAAAAATAAATTTATACGTAATATTATAATTGTTGCTAGTGGTACTGCTATCGCACAAATAATAGCATTTATTTTAACCCCTGTTATTACACGTATTTATGGACCAGATGCTTTTGGGGGATTAGGTACTTTTCAGGCAATTATTAATATCTTAGGACCTATTGCTGCACTTACTTATCCAATCGCTATTGTTTTACCAACTGAAAATTATAAGGCAAAGGATATAATGAAATTATCCTTGATAATTTGTCTGGGTATTGGAGTTCTTTCTGGTTTAGTATTAATGTTTGCATTTGATTTTATTGTAGAGTTATTTAATCTTCAGTTTATAGCTCCATTTTTGTATTTAATACCATTAATAGTTATTTTTTCAGGTGGTGTTCAAATTATTGAACAATGGTTAATCCGAACCAAACAATTTCGAGTTACAGCGAAAACAGCTGTTTCTCAGTCAATACTAGTAAACAGTTCCAAAGTTGGGGTTGGATTAATATATCCTTTTACCGTATCTTTAATTTTATTACAAACATTAGGAATAGCCTTAAGAGGAGTCCTAATGATAATTTCATCAGATCGGTCAATATTTAAGAAGGAAAATTTAAAAGGAACGACAAATTTGATAAAGACTGCTAGAGATTATAGAGATTTTCCTATGTATCGTTCACCTCAGGTCTTTTTTAATTCAGTTTCACAAGGTCTTCCAACAATTCTTCTCGCTAGTTTTTTTGGACCTGCATCAGCAGGTTTTTACTCATTAGGTACTCTTGCTATGGGTACTCCAGTTCAACTGGTTGGTAAAGCGGTACAAGATGTGTTCTATCCGAGAATTTCTGAAGCTGCTAATAGAAAAGAAAATATTAGAAAGATAATTATTAAATCACTTTTAGGTTTAATATTAATTGGAATTATTCCATTTGGAACTATTATTGTCTTCGGACCAGAAATATTTACTCTTATATTTGGCAAGCAATGGACAGAAGCTGGTGTCTATACTCAATGGATTGCACTAATGTCTTTTTTTATGTTAATTACAAGGCCTATTATTGTTTCTATTCCAGTATTGCAAATTCAAAAGCAGTTCTTGTTTTATGAAGTTGCCGGAACTATAGCAAAAGTGGTAGCACTGGTAATAGGATTCTTTTATTTTAATAGTGATATATTTGCGGTTGCATTGTATTCTATAACTGGTACAACTTTATATATAATTTTAACTTATTATACTTTATCGGTTGCTAAAAGATATAATTAAGCTTTTGTTAATCGAATAATTACTCCTATTATCTTCAAAGGTCGTGATTTTTTGAAGTTTTTATATATTTCATTAATGTTTTTATTATTTCTGTCTGGTTCATATGGAATGGCGGGTAATATGTTTTTCAGTTATGGTGTGTACGCTGTTTTAATTGGTATGATAATCATGACTTTCTTTATGAAAGAAGTAAAACTCGAATATAATAAGAGTTTAATAGTTCTCGTCATTTTATATGCTTTAATAGCAATTTTATCAGCTCTTTTTAACTCACAGATAATTTTACTTTTAAATGGGTTAGTATTTCTAGTAATGTTTGTATCAACTTCGGTCGTTTCCTATTCGTATTTTAATAATTCAATAGGAAAGATTGTCATATATACTTTTTTATTATCACAGATTCCAGTAATATTAATACCTTTATTAAGTGGTGTAGAAACATTTCCTTACAGTGGTATATTTGAAAATCCTAACGCTTTTGGGATAGCAGCAGCAACACTTTTCGCTGTCATTCTCTCTATCTTGTTTTCGAATATTGAAGAGACTGTGTTTTTTAAAAAGAAGCCTTCTAAAATTAAAATGATTGCATTTATTTTTATAACAACTCTTAGTTTTTTATTAGTCATCATTTCTTCAAGTAGAACAAGTTTTTTAGCGGGTGTAGTTTCTATAATGGTCGGGTTATTTTGTGTGTTTCTTCTCTCAATCAAATATAAACGAACCATAAATCTAATAATTAAAACGGTAGTAAGTTTACCGATTCTGTATTTCTTGTATTTAATAATTAATAAATTCATTCCTATACAGATGTATTTACAAGAAAACACACTAAGTAAATTTGCGAAAAAAAGCAGTAACTCTTTAGACGGTAGAGGATATGTATGGGAGAAGACAATAAGTGAAGCTAGTATTTTTGGTCATGGAGAAGGTTATTTTGACGGAAGTATTGATTTAGGAGCACATAACACTTTCATATATATTTTGGGTGTTTACGGATGGTTAGCAACGATTGTTTTTACCTTATTTATTTTTATTTCAATGTATTATTGTATTAAATTTATATTTTCAAATAATAATTATAAATATCTACCAATATTAATGATGACGACTTTTCTTGTGTTGTCAATAGGAGAAAATATGTTTAACAGGATAACTATGATGATGGTATTTATACTAATTGGTTTAGTTGCTAACAATAGTAAGGTAGTTGTAACAAGCTAGGGAAAATATAGCTTAAATGGGATAAACGGACCATGTGATAAATCCGGCTACCATAACACATTAACTTTATCATGTGCAAATCGTTTACATTCTTTTTTTAGATGAAAACTGATATTATTTCTGCCCTCTATCTTGTGCTTTTTAGTAAACGGTTTATAGTAGCATAAGAGACTTGATTATTTTGTATCTCTCCACGTCTAATCAGTTGTTTATAGAACACGCTGGCATGGCATGTGGAGAGATTCTTTTCTTATCTCTAAGATTCGGTCTTTATCATCTGATGATAACCTTCTAGCACCTCCTCGATCAGAACGTCTTTTAAGCTTTAATGCATTAAACCCATTTCTTTGGTAATGCAGAAGCCATTCTTGTATCGTCTTAGCTGCAACCTTTCGTTCTCCGTAATGTGGTATGGAATGAATTTTTCCTTCCAATTCTTTGAAATAATCCTTTGCTTTCACTTGCCCATTTAAAAGAAGGGCGATCAATCCATAACGAAATAAAGCAATTTCTTCCCGTGTTTTTTCATTCATAAACTTTTCCTCCTTTTTATAGAAGGACAACAGTTATCCATTGTCTTTATCCTACTTTTTTCGCTAATAGTTTCATAGGCAAGATTTATGTGGGATGAATATTATTTTTTTCATCGGTAAATATGGTAGAATTAATCTGCCCATAAAATTAGATGATAAATGACCCCAGCTCCTTCGAAAGAAGGAGGTAGATTCGCCAAGATCTTGGATCATTTTCATATATTTTTGGGCTTCTTTTTTTATATCCTGTGTGAAGCTCGATTTGTAATCTAAATTCGTAAAAAAGCTATGTATCCAATGAATCCTTTCACAAAAACGTTTCACATGTTGGGCCAGTTGCTAACGACTTCCTTTTACTTTTTCCCCCTTTAATGCACTATTCAACCGCCCCGCCATCGTATCCAATGTGTGTTGGAAATAAGGGATTAGAAAAACCGGTAAAATAGAGATATTAACTTTACAAGTCAAACACCTTAAACGACATATTGGAATGTGTATAATTCCCTGTCGCCATTTATACCATATCGCCAATAATAGCCATTTCTATGCAAGTACCCTTGAGTGATGCATTGGCAGTTGGGACAACGGTCAAACACTGGAAAGTTATTCTTTTTTCCTCTCGCTTCGTATTCTTCTATTTCTATTACAAAGTTGTGTAAAATGATCATAAAAAAGACTCCTTTTACAGTATGAAAAAAAACATATTATTTCAAAAAAGTACAGTAGGCATACCGGAGAAATTTGAAAAAATCCTTTATTTTGGAGTAAACAAAGTGATGCTTTACACTAGTTACTCTTTAAAATCATATTATTAAACGTCAATCTTTTTGGAAATTCAGCCTATCTCAAGCGTTTCGACGTAATTTTTTTAATAGATAGCATTGGTACATTCTGGTGTCATAAGATCTTTATATTTTTAGAATAGGTTCGATATATATAAGAGAAAATTTTTGACTTTTTGTACGAATAACGAGTGTGAAATATCTCTTGAACCAGTCATTTCCAGTCATTTTTTTAAGTACTAATTAGTTCAATATGATTGAGGATATTTTCAACAATAAACTATATTGTTTTTTTATCGATAGAGTTGTTAACACCAAATTTTATAGACACTGATTGATTGATTGATCTGCATAGTTTTATTAGACATTTTTATCCATAAGGATTCATTTTAGGTTATAGCTCTAATATTTTTTGATATTTGGATAACGAAAGAAATTCCCTTTTCCTGCTATTACGAATATTGCTCCATCTACAGTTATGATAAAATAGGAATTGAAAAATTTAATAGATATGAAGGAGGAAAGCATGAATAAAAAAAAACACTGGAGTACATTGGTTATTTTAAGTTTAGTACTTTTATGTATTATATTAATTATTAATAACACACGTCAAAATGAGGATAATTCTGTTCCAATAATTAAGGCGGACAATCAGGTGAATGTTAATAAATTCAATGCTATTGTTAATGATGACATTGATGATACTGAATCAATACAAGCCGCAATTAATTCATTAATTCCAACGGGAGGAACCGTATACTTTCCAAAAGGTGAATACTTAGTAGATGCCGTCCAGTCGGTTGCTTTAAGAGGAAACACAACATTGTTTTTTGAAGAGGGAGCAATATTAAAAGTTAAGCCTAACGATAAAGGAAGTCATGCAGTCTTTGAGATACATAATGTAGACAATGTTAAAATTAAAGGTAATCTTAAAATAATAGGCGAGAGGGGGGAACATATTGGGGATACAGGAGAGTGGGGCTTCGGCTTAAGTATTCGAGGATCTAAAAATGTTTATGTAGAAAATGTTGAAATCGATGATATGTGGGGAGATGCTATATATATAGGCAGCACCAATAGACAAAATTATAGTGAAAATATTGTAATAGTTAATCCGATTTTAAATAATAATCGCAGGCAGGGCATTTCAGTAGTTTCAGCCATAAATCTTACCATTTTAAATCCTGTAATCACTAATACTCAAGGTACTCCCCCCGCGGCAGGAATAGATTTAGAACCGAATAATGAAACTGAAAAATTGAAGGATATTAGTATCATCAATATGAAGTCTATTAATAATATAGGGCAAGGTATTCTTATACATTTAAAGTATTTAGCGAATAGTAAAGATCATGTAAATATCATGATTAATAACATCGGTGGAATAGAAGATGGAGTCAAAGTAAATAAGCCCCAAAACTTGAAGGGTATAATTAAAATAGGAAACGAATATAAACTAAACAGTTTTTAATATAGATTTGAATATAAAGCACAAGGCTAATGGGTCAGCGTATAGTGGCAAATATGTCAAGTGTTTTTGTCAATATCAAATTGAGCCACTTTTAGATATTTAATCTAGCTAACAGGTAAAAGGAATTGGTGTTATGGCTTCTTGGCCCGTAGGGCCAAGAAGCCATAACACCTCGCGCGCTCAGGAGCTATCCCTCACTATTCTCCCGTTGCTTCATGCTCTGTCTAAATCGATAGGATTCTCCATTAAGTAACTGAATATGTGACCTATGGGTAAGACAATCAAGTAATGCAGTAGTCATCTTTTCATCTCCGAATAGATTGGTCCATTCTGCAAATTCAAAGTTTGTTGTTATAATAACGCTTGCGCGTTCATATCTACTTGAAAAAAATTGAAACAAAAGCTCTGCACCTGTTTTTGAAAAAGGAACATAACCTAGTTCATCTACAATGATCACATCAAATTTGAGCCACTTCTTTTCAAATGTACCAAGCTTATGTTCTGCATTAGCCATTAAGAGTTCTTCTACTAATTCAGAAGCAGTAATAAATTTCGTTTTATAACCAATTTGAACCATTTCAATTCCTAATGAAATAGCCAGATGGGTTTTACCCGTACCACTGTTTCCAAGTAATATAATATTTTCTTTCTTATCTACGAAATCTCCTTTAGCTAGGGTAATAAATCGGTTTCTATTTAAACTGGGCATTAGACTGAAATCATAAGTATCTAATGTTTTTGAACGGGAAAGGTATCTTGTTTTAATCTCCTCTGCCTTTGATTTTCTTCCCTTGTTTGAGACTCTGATTCAAGTAGTGCCAATAAATACTCTTCATAGCTAAGATTTCGCTCTTCTGCTTCTCTTGCGAGAGAGCGATATAGTCTTCCTATTGTGGGTAGTCTTAATTGCTTTGTTATATGATCCAGTACCAATTCAGTATTCAATCCATCTGACCTCCTGTAAGTTGTTCATATCGCTCTACATTTGACTTTTGAATTTTATAGTCAAGTAGATTTGTTGGCGTTTGTTCCTGCGTAAGACCCTGTATTTTAGTGTCAATATTCTCAATACCTTCAATGAATTTATGTACTACTTCATATCGACAGTTTGTGTTTTCTCAGCCTCTAGTAAAGCATGAGTTAACTTTTCTATCCCAAGTTCTTGGTGAAGAAGAAGGGGTCTAATAAATTTTTGATCCCAATTGCTCCCTCTTGTTCCCTCATCTTCTGATGAAAACGCCTAAACACTTCAGGAATATCGGGTGAATGAAAAGCATGTGCATCTCGAATTGCTCGTGGTTTTCTAATAAGTGCCTCGAGATAATGATCAAGAATTGTAAACATTTGATACCGTTCATAGTAACGAGGATGTTTAGCGATTACTTGATCCACAAAAATTTTTTGCCCATGCAGCTTGACCAACATAGTCGCAAGGAACTGAATATTTATTTGTTTCAACAGTAATTAAAGACGTTTTATTAACTTGACATGATACAAGTTTACAAGCTTCAAACCTTTTCTCTGGAAGTGGGTGAAAATATTCTTTTTCCCACATTTGTGGAACGGTTTCTTTTGTATATGGAACTGTTTTTTGTTCAGCCTCTTTTAAACACCAATCTAAAAGATGACTATTTAATTCATCCCGCCTTTACGGGCTGTGAGACCTCCATTTCCACGGTTAGAGTTAAACCAAAAACTACTAAGGAACAATGACCATTAGAGTTCTGAAAAGTTCAACTAGTATTTTTAATATTTTGACGGAAGAAATAAATCCTCCACTAAATGAGTTTCAACTTATAAAGTTTCAAATGAACAAGTAAATATTAGCCTTTATAAATAGGAGAGGGAATTAGAATTGAAGTGCACAGAGATAGCTATATCGTCACTAAATACCCATCCATACACTCCAACGTCCGCTCCATCTGCTTTTTCAATACATAAGGAGATACACCTAGATGAAGGCTTTCACCACTTTTAAAAAGAATG
>NZ_JBPPZG010000051.1:0-20356 GCF_051918545.1 Pseudogracilibacillus amylolyticus (SeqCode)
ACATTGGAGCTCCTGATTTTATTATTGAAATATTGAGTCCTTCAAATAAATCGCACGATATGATTACAAAGCTGCATTTATACATGAATTCCGGTGTTAAGGAATACTGGATAGTAGACCCTATGGAAAATCATATAATGGTTTATTTCTTGGATAATGATGCAGAGATTCAATTCACTCTGGTTAATCTAGGGGGATTTGTTATCTCAAACCTCTTTAAAGAATTTAAAATAAGTACTAAGGAATTATTCAACCTAAGCTAATCACTTTTTGTGACTAGCTTTTTTCATTAATAGACGGTCTGTTATTTTAAATCATAAATATTTGATGGCTATTTCTCTGTTTGTTTGGATTTGATGATTCCATTAGCCACTTTCCATAATAATAAGATCATTATCTGCTAAACTATCAAGTTGCTTTTCCAATTGTCTTCTTCTAGTATTTTTATCCTATCAGAAGTAGGCAAGAAAAATTGATCAACCGATATATCGATTAAAGACACAAGGTCATAAAGTACCTCCTTTTTATTATCATTTATGGTCAACATACCAGTAACGATCTATTCTAGCACTAATTTACTCTAAAAAGTAAAAAAAATTAAATTTAAAAGTAATTTTATATTGCATTCTAACGTAATTTAATTTATCATGTAGAGTAAAGGAGGGGAAGTTATGGAAAAGGTGGAAGACCTAAAATTAAATGTAGGTTTATTACGCAGGAGAGTACCAAATATAACGAGTGCAGCTCGACAAGTTGGCTTGCGACCAGCTACCGTTTCTAATCTATGCACAGGAAAAATACCTGTTGGGAGAGCGGAAGTTCGAACTTTAGTTGCGCTTGCATCCTTGGCAAATTGTAGTTTGGATGAACTAATTATTAAGGGGGGGAAAATGGAAATGATCGAAACCAAAATCAAAACGTTAGATTTATTTGCACCTTTAGCAAAAGGAGGTACTGTCGGTTTAGTTGCACGTCCAGGAATGGGGCAGCTTGCTGTATTAACAGAATTACTCTACCGGTTTAAAAATGAAGCATATAAAACCATTCTGTTAATGCCTGAAGGGGAACACCAAGGGTTAAATGACCTCGTTGAAAATGTAGAAATCATTACAAACTCCATTGAAGATACATATGAGCGTATTACAAGTATTGGTGGCGACAAAAATATTATTTTCGTCGCAGATAGAACCCATGTGATAACAGGAGACATCCAAGAACTACAAGAGAAACTTCAAGGGATCGGAATTCACTCTGTTACAACTTTTCTCCTAGATTTAACTGGCGAAGTTGTTGATGAAGATTTACCTTATGGACCACTTGAAACCTTATGGCAATTCGATGCTGATCTCGTTGCAAGGCACTGCTACCCACCTGTTAATCCTCTAAGTTCAGCATCATCCGTTCTCGAAGGTGCACAATTAGATCAGGAACACTTCCAGGTTCAACAGAAAGCCCTAAAACTTCTTCGTCGCTACCGGGAACTACGTGCTTTAGTGAATGTTAGCGGGATTGAACGTATTCCAACTTCTGAGTTACAAACTTACCAAAGAGGTGAGAGACTAGAAGCGTATTTAACGCAGCCTTTTTATATTGCTGAACCTTTTACAAAAAAGCCTGGTGAAGCTGTTAGCCTTCAAGAGACTTTGAATGATGTAAAAGAAATTATGAATGGCGCCATCGATTCTAAAGAGGTATCGGAACTAGCATTTATTGGGGCGTTACAATCCTAGATGGAGGGCGCGAACTTATGTCAAAAGTCCACCAATTAATTCCAAGTTCAAAGTCGCTGCACGGTTTCTTTAGTAAAGAACTAGAACCCGCTTTAGAAATAGATTCAGGGGATACTGTTCATTTTAGAACACTAGATAGTGCGTGGGGTATCGAGAAGCGTCAAGCCTTAGGAGAACCTAGAAAAAAATTCACAGATGTTCAACCTCACCGGATGCCTAAACAATTTGGTCATTCCTTAGTCGGCCCTATTTATATTACAGATGCAATGCCAGGTCAAACGTTAGAAATTAAAATTAATGAAATTATTCCTGGCTTATGGGGATGGACTTCAGCAGGGGGATTCCCAAGCTACTGGAATGAGAAATTAGAAATGGTAGACGAAAAAGAAGTGATGCTTGATTTTGAATTGGATAGCAATCGAATGATTGGAAAAAGTCAGCTTAACATTGACAGTGCTAGACGATTTTCCAATAAAAAGACCAATGGCTAAAACAAATAATGGCTGGATCACAATGGCATTTCATGAGAATTTGGAAGAAGCAATGTGGATGGCTCTAGACGATATGTTACAACTTATGTCATACGTATACAATATTTCTCGAACAGAAGCTTATGCCTATGCTTCCTTGGTCGTTGACTTAAGAATTACTCAAATTGTAAATACTGCAAAGGGAGTCCATGCATTTCTTCCCTTTGGTGCACTAAGGTAGGTTGAAAAAGCGCTCCTTTCAAAGGGAGGGCTTTTGTCTACTTTATTCAGTTGGGAGCTTCTGCGAATTAGACTCTGTTTTGTTTAACGATTCAAACAACGCAAAATTATTATCCGGAATTAATGCCAGTAAAAAAGCACCAGCAAGATGCTGATGCCTTAAACTTTTTAAATACTTTATTATATTAACGTTGATTTGCACCAATTTGCACCACAAATTGGTTGCCAACGTTGATATACCAATAAATCGATTAACGTTTTGAAAATTGTGGAGCTCTACGCGCGCCTTTAAGACCGTATTTTTTACGTTCTTTCATTCTAGGGTCACGTGTTAAGAATCCTGCGCGTTTTAATGTAGTGCGGTAGTCTGGGTCTGCTTCAAGTAGTGCGCGAGCAACACCATGACGGATTGCTCCAGCTTGACCAGTTAATCCTCCACCGTGAACATTAACTAACACATCATATGTGCCTTCAGTTTCAGTTGCAACTAATGGTTGTTTTAAAATGAGTCTTTGTGTATCATATGGGAAGTATTCTTCCGCATCACGATTGTTTATAATAACTCGGCCAGATCCCGGTACTAAACGTACACGTGCAGTTGATTTCTTACGGCGACCTGTTCCATAATATTGTACTTGTGCCAATTAATTAACCTCCCTTTCTTATCCTTTAAGCTCTAAAACTTCTGGTTTTTGTGCTTGGTTTTTATGCTCTGGTCCACGGTAAACATGTAATTTTTTAAACATTTTACGTCCAAGTGGCCCTTTTGGAAGCATTCCTCTGACTGCAATTTCAATCATTTGCTCTGGGTGGTTTGTTTTCATTTCATATGCATTACGCTCTTTAATTCCACCAGTATAACCAGAGTGACGGTAATATTTTTTATCATTTATTTTGTTTCCAGTTAGTTCAATTTTCTCTGCATTTACAA
Organism: Pseudogracilibacillus amylolyticus (SeqCode); assembly: GCF_051918545.1. Lineage (NCBI taxonomy): Bacteria > Bacillati > Bacillota > Bacilli > Caryophanales > Bacillaceae > Pseudogracilibacillus > Pseudogracilibacillus amylolyticus (SeqCode). The sequence continues at coordinate 3,372 of NZ_JBPPZG010000051.1, forward strand.
TAATCACATGATCTCCTGTATCTACATGCGGTGTATATGTTGGTTTATGCTTTCCACGAAGGATAGTAGCAATTTCAGAAGCTAGACGTCCAAGTCTTTGGCCTTCTGCGTCAACAACATACCATTTGCGCTCAACAGTACTATCATTTGCCATGAAAGTAGTACGCATTTCTTTCCCTCCAAAATTTCAAATCTTAAGTTATCATCTATATTCACACAATTAGTTTCCGGGGCTAATTATGGATTAGAAATAATTTGCCATACACCATAATATATCAAATGTATAAGGTTTGTCAAGCAATACTATCAATCATTCTCATACTTTACTGTCCATAAAAATAAACCTGTAGGAGGTGCCGTTTTCCCTGCAGCTGAGCGATCTTTTTTTCGAAACATTTCTTCAATTTCATTCATCGAAAGTTTTCCGCTTCCTACATCTAAAAGTACACCTACAATGATACGAACCATATTGTATAAAAAGCCATTTCCTCGTAAAATAAACACAATTTCGTCGGCCTGTCTTTCACAACTCACTTCATATAATGTTCGTACTTTCGTTCCTTTTACTGTTGAACGAGCTGAACAAAAAGAAGTAAAATCATGTGTTCCTTCAAACAGTTTACAAGCTTGATTGATTTTGTCCATATCTATCGCAAATGGATAATAATAAGAATAATTTCTCTTAAAAACATCCGCTTCCTTATTATTCAATACAAAATAACGATACTCTTTTTCTATTGCATCAAATTGTGCGTGGAAATTGCGAGAAACATTTTCAACTTTTTTCACATAAATATCATCAGGTAAAATTGCATTTAATGCTTTTTTCCAATTGTTTCTCGGAATAACAAGGTCTGTTTCAAAATGAAAAACTTGCCCCACAGCATGAACGCCTGTATCTGTTCTACCAGAAGCATAAATGCGAATTTGTTTACCTTTATGTATTTTTTTGATCGCTTTCTCAATTTCGAACTGTATTGTACGTTTATTCGGCTGAAGTTGAGAACCGGAAAAATTTGTACCATCATAACTCACTGTACATTTTAATTTGTGCATTACCTTTCACCCTTTTAATTACGTACAAAAAATAAGATAATTACAACTATAATAAACAGGATAAAGATAAACAAATCTCTTTTTTTATAGGACAATTCCCTCAGTTTTGACCTGCCTTCTCCACCTTGATATCCTCTTGCCTCCATCGCCATGGCAAGATCTTCTGCCCGTTTAAAGGCACTTACAAATAACGGAACTAGTAAAGGGATAATAGCCTTAACTCTTTCTTTAAACGGTCCTGTCCTAAAATCTACCCCACGTGATGCCTGTGCTTTTGAAATCTTGTCCGTTTCTTGCATAAGCGTTGGAATGAACCTGAGTGATATTGACATCATTAGTGCAAGTTCGTGTACAGGAAACTTTATTTTTTTTAATGGATATAGTAAATTTTCAATTGCATCCGTAATTTCTATCGGGGTAGTCGTTAATGTTAATAGAGATGTCATTAAAATTAATAATAAAAATCGTAAAGAAATTACTAGTCCTTGAATAATTCCACCGAGGTGAAATTTAATCGCTAAAATTTCAAATACAACTGGCCCTTCTTTCGTTAGAAATAGATGGAGTAAAAATGTAAACACAATCAAAAACCAAATTGGAGTTAATCCTTTTAAGATAAATCGTAGTGGTATGAATGTTGTAATAACACTAATAACTACAAAAGCAGTTAAAAGGCCATAACTCATTGCATTATTTGCGAAAAACACTACAATCACATAGAAAAAAATAACGATTAACTTTGTTCGTGGATCAAGTCTATGGATCAGTGAATTTCCTGGAACAAATTGACCAATGATCATTGAATTACCCATATTAAATGTACTCCTTATATTGTTTGCTTGATTAAAGCAGCGATGTCTTTTGGAGATTTTTTTGCCAATGGAAGGTTTGTATTAAATTGTTGATTATATTGATTTAAAAATTTAATCGACTCAGGTACTTGAAGCTGAACTTCATGCAAATCCTTTTCTTTTGTAAAAATATCTTCGGGACGTCCTTCCATATATTTCTCACCTTTATTTAAAATGATCAGATAATCAGAATAGTTAAGTGCATCCTCCATGCTATGTGTAACGAGAATGGTTGTAATTTTTTCTTCATGATGCATGTTATAAAACATATTCATGATCTCTTTTTGCCCTTTTGGATCAAGCCCTGCTGTCGGTTCATCCAAAACATAAACATTCGGTTTAGACGCAAGAACCCCGGCAATTGCCACTCTCCGCATTTGTCCTCCACTTAATTCAAATGGCGATCTTTCAAGCAGGCTTTCTGATAAACCTACTTTTGGGAGAATTTCAGTAATTCTTTCGTTGATCGTTTCTTGTTTTACACCAAAATTTTGTGGTCCAAAGGCAATATCCTTTTCCACTGTCTCCTCAAATAATTGATGCTCTGGGTATTGAAAGACTACGCCAACCTTACTTCTTAAATCTTTCATCTCTTTCAACTTATTTTCACTTGAAAGATTATAATCTCCAATGATCACTTCACCTTTTGTTGGTTTTAAAAGGCCATTTAAATGTTGAATCAACGTTGATTTTCCTGATCCAGTGTGACCAATAATTGCTACGAAAGCGCCTGACGGAATGTGAAACGAGACATCTTTTAATGCATGGTGGGCAAAAGGTGTATTTGGTTGGTACGTATAACTTACCTGTTTGAATGTAATATCCATAGTTCCTCCAACATTTCATCGATTGTTAACGGATCCCTTTGTATGTTTATTCCTAAGGTCTTCAATTCATCTGATAACGCTGCAATAAATGGGATATCAAGGCCAATTTGTTGTAAAGCTTTTCCTTCTTTTAACACTTCCTGTGGATTTCCTATTTTCCAAATCTGTCCTTTGTTCAATACAATAACACGCTCAACTTTAATTACTTCTTGTAAATCATGTGTAATGGTAAGTAAGGAAATCTCTTCTTGTTTCTGTAAACGAGAGATTGTCTCCATAATTTCCGTTCTACCTTTTGGGTCTAGCATTACGGTAGCTTCATCCAATATGAGTACTTTTGGCGAAACAGCAATAACGCCGGCAATAGCGACTCGCTGTTTTTGCCCACCAGATAAGCGATGCGGTTCTGTTAAACGATAGTCCTGCATTTTGACGGCTTGTAAGGAGGCATCAATACGTTTTTCCATCTTGAGCCTAGGAACTCCCCGATTTTCCATTCCGAAAGCAACATCATCTTGTACTGTTGCTCCTACAAATTGGTTGTCCGGATTTTGAAATACCATTCCAACATCTTTACGAATATCCCAAATCGATTCCTCTGTTAACAACCTATCATTTATCCAAATTTCCCCTTCTTGTGGAAATAATAATCCGTTCATTAATTTTGCAATGGTGGATTTTCCTGATCCGTTATGACCGATAATAGCAACGGATTCATTCTCATATATTGTAAAACTACAATCACGCAATATCCATGGCGCATGATCTCCATAGCGAAAAGAGACATTATTAAATTTAATTATCGGTTTCATTATTCCGAGCCTCCCTGCGCATTTATCTGTTCTAATTATACATGATATCACTATTGTTTACTCGTTATATGAGTCCCTAAGGAACGGTATGTGTCAAGTTATTCTCGGTTGTTCTTTTACACCAATATTTTCAGCACTCTATTTTTGTACGCCTTTTAGGCTACCGCGCTATCGCTTGGTTTCCGTGTTATTTCGTTACGTTCTAAAAAGCAAGAACCTAACGAAATAACACGGGGAAAATGGGATTAGCTAATTGCTTTAAATAATCTTCCTATCGCTGAAGAATGGGCTGTATATAAGCTAATTGAACCTTGTTTAGCACCGATTGATGGACGTGTTGGCTGACGTAAAAACTCTGACATACGTACCGTTCTCTTTACTTCACGTTGTTTTCTATGACTTCTTTTTTGTGATGCTAAATATACCTCTCTTAACGTATTATTTTCTATCCCTTGCTTTATTTTCACCATAGCTTCTGCGCCTTCCTTGCTCCAATGCATTCCTCGCTTTTTCATACGAAAAGAAATACGTCGTTGATGGGATTCCATTACACCTAAACCTCTTGCACCCTCTGGTGGATCATCTATTCTTTCGTGCCAATCTGTAATGTAGTCCCAATGGTTTAAAATATACGTACGGAATTTGCCCACCTTTTCGATTTTCTTCTCATCTTCCAACTTACTCTCATATGTATCCAAAATGAGCTTAAAATCATCCAAATTATGCTCTTTTAATGCTTTTCGGATCTTCTCTTTCCATTTGTTCTTTTTATAACCAAATGTGCGATTAATATCCTGTTCAATATGATAAGCATCTAATTGATGTAAAAGAGAAAAGCTAGATTGTGAAAATGCTTGCCGAAATTTTTCAGCTGAATACGCAGAGCCTCCATCACTATTTGATACTACTTGAGTATTTTCAAGGGAATACTCATGCGCTGCAAGGGCTTGAACTTCGTTCCAAAAATCATCGGTCACTTTTGTGGTCATGATAACTTTAGGATTCCGTAAGGAAACGCGCTTTCCGTTCTTATCCCAACCCTCATACATGATGGCGTGGGAGACTTCAATATGCTTTTTCCTTTTCAGGTCACGAACAAAAACACCATCAGCCTCTGTATAAAGAAAATCTACTTTTTTCCCCTCCGGCAATTCAGCCGAATCCTCAAGTTCCTGTACCATTCTTTCATCAGCTTCTGCTTGAGCTTTCCCCACGCGTCTTACAATACTTCCAACAGTCGTATGACTCATTTCAACAGCTGTCCACTCTTTCAATATCCGTGCTGATTCACGATAATCGCTTTTACTAGCCAATTCCGCCACTTTTACTTCAACAAGCGGACTTTGTCGCTGGCGCTTTCGAAGTCCTAACCATTCGTCCAAAGGATATCTAGGATTACCCTTATCATCGTACATAAGGGTACGACGAAATTGAACATCCCCAAAAATGAACTGAATCCCTTTAGAATCATTTCTTTCTACTTTCCAGTTTTCAGCCTGTTTTTGTTCTTTGATGACTTTGTTCAATTTACTAAATACTTCCCCAACCAAACTAGAGAATGTATCATACATCAATAATTGTACCTGTTCTTCAAATTCAATTAAGTTATTTGTTTCCTTTAATATTTCATAAATTCTTGTTATAATACGTTCCATGAGAAGGCCTCTTTCTAAATGTATTTGCCCTGGTAAGCATACATTTTATGATAGAGTGCCTTCTCTTTTTTGGCTAGTAAATAAGGTGAAAATATCCCCCGAGTAAAATATTACACATATCCTTCCAATCAAAAAACGAATGACGATAGGAAAAGAACTCTGACTATAATTACGTAATTGAAGGATACTATACAGTAGAAAATTTAAAAACTAGTAACAGCTTCGTTGATTTCCGCCTCCGGGCAGTTCGCTTTCCGCGGGCACGGCTTCAGCCTCCTCGCGGAAGAACACCGCTGCGGGGTCTTCAGACACGTGCTTTTCCCGCAGGAGTCGACTGCCCTCCTGCTCCAATCAACCATTGTAATAGTAGTAACAAATTGTGCAGAGTTGCTTACCAAACACACTTAGCGCAGGAAATACACGGAGACTCCTACGGGAGGACAGGCCTAGGTGAGACAACGCAGTGCGTAGTACAAGGAAGGCTCAACAGCCGCCCGTGGAAAGCGGAGTGTATTTCCGTAGCGGTATTTTAAGTTGCAACTTTGTTTAGATATTTACAGAACCATATTACTTCGAGTTACTGCACAGTTTATGGATATTGTACAAATAAGTATAAAAGTAACAAAAAGAAAAAATCGAACCATAATGGGAACGGGTTTATGTGAAAGCATTAAAACACAGATTATATAACTCCTTAAATCATAGAATAATCGCTGTATAGCTGCTTTCTAATGGAAACTCTTAATTGTATCATAGATACTAACCACCCCTCTGTAGAACCCTTCATTTGATAATACGGTTAAATAGAAGTCTAAAATATTCTTTATTCTAAATTGATTATCAATTACTCCTACTCCAGTGATTGACCAATGGTTAGTTTCTTCTTAGTTTTCGCCTTTGTTGACATATAAAAGTTTTCGTATGTCCTCAAAATAATTACAGCCATTTGTGAATATTTAAGATTACTATACTCGTTTAGTCTTTTTACTATTTACCCTAACCGTTTCCAAAACATGTTTGTAACATAAACGTAAACTATTGTAACGTATGTTTAAGATGACACCTACATAAAAATAAGACAGTAAGCAACATAAGAAAGGAGTTTTTTGTATGCGTGTGAAAACAGTTGAAAAAGTAATGAAAAATTCAATTGTTTGCGGATTTGCTGTCACTCAACCATTTGCATTATACATAGATGCACAGCCAATGCTACAAGATAAACTCTTAGCAGAAACAGAAGGTTTACAATACGGTGAAAACAGTAAAATTGTACGAAATTTACAATACAAATTAACTAAATTAGGGCATTATAGCGACGGTATAGATGGTGTTTACGGTTTATTAACTGAACATGCAATAAAAGGATTTCAATCATCCAATGACATTAAGGTGACAGGAAGTGCTAATAAAGAAACGATGGAAGCGTTAATTTATGAAGAAAAGAAAGCTGAAATTAATGATATTTCTCATATAATTCAGTCTCTTAATTCTGATTCTTCATATGAGGATGTAAAAACAGTTCAAGAAGTTCTTTTTTTCTATGGATATTACAAAGGATCTGTTGATGGTTTATATGGCCCACTTACAGAAGATGCGGTTAACCAAGTAAAGAATTTACAATTAATTGACACCGTTGAACAAGAACCGGTGACAGAAGAATCTAAAGAGGAAGAAGTAGAAACTCCTGTTGATCGTGATCAATCCAGTAATGAAAGTGAAATCGTGCAAGTTGCTGTTGAACAGAATTCTACAAGTGTCATTCAAACGGCTAAATCATATATTGGTACTCCATATGTTTGGGGAGGAACATCCCCGAATGGGTTTGACTGTAGTGGTTTCATTCAATTTGTTTATGGGCAACAAGACAAAATCATTCCGCGAACTGTTAATGAAATTTGGAATTTTTCAAGTCCCGTGGATTCTCCTTCCATTGGAGATTTAGTATTTTTTGAAACATATCAAGCCGGTCCTTCACATTTGGGAATATATTTAGGCAACGGAGATTTTATTCATGCTGGAAGCAGTTCAGGAGTTTCGGTCAGCAATCTCAATGAATCATATTGGGAAACTCGATATTTAGGTGCGAAACGTATAAATTGATAGAAAAAATAACGCTTTCATGATTGAAGCGCTTGACTCGAGCTATAAAACAAGTTATATTGGAAACAAGCAAAGAAGATGTATGGAATCATTAGGAAAAGTAACTTCACATGAAGAAGGTACGTAGTGATCCCACCTTCTACGTGAAGTTATTTTTTTCGTTTTCACTATTTTCTTTGTATTAACACGGTTTTCGTGAAAGAAATTAGGAGGATTAACTACATGCAAAACGGAGTAGTAAAATGGTTTAACGCAGAAAAAGGTTACGGATTTATTCAATTGGAAGAAGGAGACGATGTATTCGTACATTACTCTGCTATTCAAGAAGAAGGATTTAAATCTTTAGAAGAAGGTCAAGAAGTAACTTTTGAAATTGTCGAAGGCGAACGTGGACCACAAGCGGCTAACGTAACTAAAAACTAATAAAAACTAAAAAAACAAAGGAGGATACCTGTTAAGGTTCCTCCTATTTATTTGTTTTTTATTGAACTTTTCGACCTAAAGCTCGATCTTCTCTCGGTATTCTAATTGCTAATAAAAGTAAATGTAAGATTGGGAAAAACAGTGCAGTTTTATATGCACCAAACATTGCTGGGATAACAAATAACTCAATAAATACAATCACATAATTAGGATGTTTTAAATATTTATATGGTCCTTTTTTTATAAGGATAACTTTCGGCATGACAATAATTTTTGTATTCCAAAATTTACCGAGTGAAACAATGCACCATACACGTCCCACTTGAGCTAATAAAAAAATAATAAAGAAATAAATATTAAAGCTCATTTCATCTGTCAATAGTAAGGAATTGACTTCGATTAATAAAAAAACAAAAAATGTAATATGTAGAAAAATAAAGAGTTTATAATGCTCACTTCCTACTTCAAATCCCCCCCGTTCTCTCATCCATTGTTCATTTTTATTTGCTATATATAGTTCCATTAATCTTTGTCCGATAATAAATAAAATGATGATGTAAAAATAAATCATTTCCCCATCCACTCCATTAAAAGTAATTCAGAACTGAATCCTGGTCCAAGTGCACTTAGTATTCCCTCTTTGTTAAAAAAAGATTTATCGATTGAGTCTTTAAGCCATTTATTTAAAACATAGAGAACAGTAGCGGAAGACATATTACCATGGTTCTCTAAGACATTATAGGAATACTTTAGTAGCTGGCGATCAATAGATAATGCACTTTCCATCTCTTCTAATACTTTCCTTCCTCCAGGATGGGCAATAATTGCAGATAAATCCCCGACGGTTTTATTGTTTTTCTGTAAAAATTCTGCGACATGTTCTTTCCATAGTGATTTTACTAATTTAGGGATCCCTTTTGAAAAAATAACTTCAAATCCATCATTTGTAACATTCCATCCCATCACATTCGTGCTGTTTTTTTTGGTAAATGTACTAGTCCCTTTAATTTGCAGTTTATTTGTAGGTAAATGTTTTAAATAAGGAGACTCTTGACCAATTAATAAAGTTGCAGCAACTCCATCACCAAATAATGCGGTTCCCACAATATTCCTGCTCGAGTTGTCCCCTTTTTGAAAGGTTAAACTACATAACTCAGAACAAATAACTAAAGCTGTTTTATTAGGATGCAGTTGAAGCCATTCATACGCTCGTGAAAGCCCCATTGCTCCTCCTGCACATCCTAATCCCCATAAAGGCATGCGAACTACATCTTCTCTAAATGAACGATCATTAAGTAAATAAGCATCTAATGATGGAGTTACTATCCCTGTACTTGATACGAACACGATCATATCTACTGCCTCATATGAAATAGGATGTTTTAATAATTCACTGTTTTTCAAACATGAATCAATTGCTTCTAATGATAATTCTTTTGCGTATGTAACATAACGCTCATTGGTCATTGCGAAAGAATTATTTTGTTTTATCCATTCTTTATCAACCACAAATTGCCTCTGTTTAATCTTGGCATTATCAAATACAGGCAGTAGTTTTTTAATCTTCTTTTCAATAAAAATATCTTTCATTAAGTTTTTTACTTTTTCTTGTGATAAATGATAGGGTGGAATACCTAATCCTACCGAGCCAACAAAAACCATTTCTCTCACCTTTTTAGAGGATGTTCAAAAAGTCCGGTAAAAATGACACTGCATTTGGGGAACTTCGACTAAATACCGACACGTCCTGTGTCGAACGTCGAAGTCACCACATCCTGTGGAAGCTCGTTGGCTTGTTTCTCCACCTCCTTTTTGAACACGCACTTTTAGCTTAGTTTATGACTTTTGTAACGTTTTATCCATTTTATATTCACATTTCATTCACATACTTTTATAACAAAAGTGTTTGGAAAGTATAGTAAGTTTGCACTTTTTACGTATATTGAATAAATTGTGAAACGTTGGTGTAGCGCCTTTTTAAGCACTTTTTTTTGTTATGATAAGTATAGAGCAAAAAAACTATTACTAGTTAATTGCTTCCCTCTTGTAATAGTACTCTAATTATTTTTTACTGTTTAATCTTTGTGAAAGGAGAGATAGTAATGGCGCTAAAACTTAAGGAGCGGCCAGTAGAAGTGAGTGAAAAAAAGGTGCAAGTTGAACCTGAAAAACATGAAGATGTTAATTTGGGAGGATCCCTTGTATCTGTAACAATTTTAGGTTTATTTATTTTATTTTCATGGTTAGGTGTTTGGACTTTATTTATAATTCGTTAACGAGAAAGGAGTAACAACCTATGAATATGCATAAATATGAAAAGATATGGATTTACTTTGGTTCTGCAACTCTACTATTCTTTCTTATAGTAGTAGGGGTAAGCGCATTTTACATGGGAAGCAAGCCACCAAGTTGTGCGGTTACATTAGATCCTGAAAGAGTTAGGGAACATGCTCTCTTTGAAGAACCAGGTCTAAAACAAATTGGTGACAATGAGTATCAACTAACAATCGTAGCATCTGCTTTTGATTATGATGTTGGGACAGACGACAAAGTAGTGCAAATTCCAAAAGGAGCTACTGTACACATCTCGTCAACAACAACAGATGTAATTCACGGCTTCGAGATTGCTGGAACTAACGTCAATATGATGTTAGAGCCTGGATATATAAGTACGTATACAAATACATTTAAAAACGCAGGCACCTATACGCTCGTATGTAACGAATATTGTGGTGTAGGTCACCATTTAATGTCTGCGACGATTGAGGTGGTTGAATAATGAATAAAGCCGTAAAAAGTTTACCTAATGGTGATTCCAAACTAGTTATGGCCCATATGTATGTTGCTTTTACTGCATTATTAGTTGGTGCTACTATGGGTCTCATTCAAACGCTTGAACGTTCTGGAGCAATAACTCTTCCGGCTGGAATTAGTTATTATCAGATTTTAACCGTCCATGGCGTTGTCTTAGGTCTTGTTTTAACTACATTCTTTATTTTAGGATTTATGCTAGCTTCTCAAAGTAAAACGACAGGCGGTTATTCCAAAGGTGAACGTTCTTTTGCCTGGTTAGGTTTTTGGATTATGTTAATAGGTACATTATCCGCTGCCACAATGATTTTACTTAATGAAGCAACTGTACTTTATACTTTTTATGCACCATTACAAGCTCACGTTATTTTTTACATCGGTTTAGCAATGGTAATTGTCGGTTCATGGTTTATCGGATGGGTTATGTTTAAACGTCACGCTCGTTTTAGAAAAGAAAACCCTGGTAAACCAACTCCATTATTAAGCTTTATGGGTGTTATCACAATGCTTATGTGGCAAATTGCATCACTAGGGGTTGCTTTTACTGTTATTTTCCAAATGATCCCTTGGGCATTAGGCTGGGTTGAGACCGTTAATGTGTTACTTAGCCGTACATTATTTTGGTATTTTGGTCACCCACTTGTTTATTTCTGGTTATTACCCGCTTATATGATGTGGTATGCAATTATGCCGAAAATTATTGGCGGAAAAATTTTCTCAGATTCTTTAGCAAGATTTACATTTATTCTATTATTGATTTTTTCCATTCCAATCGGATTCCACCACCAATTGACGGAACCAGGTATTGATCCGTTTTGGAAATTCATTCAAGTTATTTTAACGATGGTTGTTGTTATTCCATCTATGATGACAGCATTCTCTATGTTTGCAACCTTTGAAGCACGGGGACGTGAACTTGGTGCAAAGGGATTATTCGGTTGGGTTAAAAAAATGCCTTGGAAAGACGCTAGATTTTTAGCACCTTTTATCGGAATGCTATTCTTCATTCCTGGTGGAGCTGGAGGTATTATTAATGCTTCTAACCAAATGAACCAAGTAGTTCATAATACAATTTGGGTAACTGGTCACTTCCATTTAACAGCAGCAACAACATCGATGCTTACATTCTTTGGTATTGCTTATTGGTTAATTCCATCTGTAACTGGAAGAAAGTTCACAAAATCAATGAATAAATTAGGTATTCTACAAACAGTTCTTTGGTCTGTAGGTATGTTGATAATGTCAACAGCAATGCATTGGCAAGGACTTCTTGGTGGTCCACGTCGTTCCGCTTATTCGGAATATGCAGGCAATGCTGATACAGCAGCTTGGGGCCCTTATCAAATAGCGCAAGCAATCGGCGGATCTATTCTGTTTCTAGGAATGATTGTAATGATCATTATTGTTGTATACTTGGCATTTTTTGCACCTAAAGGCGAAGAAGAGTTTCCGGTTGCAGAACCTAGTGAAAAAGCAGAAAAACCATCAAAAGTCTTTGAAAATTGGCCTTTATGGATTGGAATCACTTGTGCATTAATTTTATTTGCTTACACAATCCCACTTATCGATATTATTCAAAGTGCCCCTCCTGGAGCAAAAGGCTTTAAATTATGGTAATTTAAAAATTGAGGGGGTTAAGTTCCCCCTCTTCATTTGTTTGGAGGAAATAAAATGACGAAAAAACATTATATTGGATTTATTAGTATATTAATTATAGGAATAATAGCTGGTGTTTATTATTTAGAAGTATATCGTCCTGGTACTGCTGAGTTACCAAAAGACGTTGTAATGGAAACAGCATTCGGTGAAGAGTTTGATTTTACTAATATGCCAAAACGGGCAAAAATGATTGAATTTATGTACACACAATGTCCTGATGTATGTCCAGTAACTACACTGGAAATGTCCAAGTTAAAACATGAATTAGAAAAAGAAGGCGTTTTTGGTGATGAGGTTGAATTTATTACCATCACGATTGATCCAAAACGGGATACAACAGAGGTTCTTCGAGATTATGCAAGCAGATTTGAAGTAACTTCTTCTGAAGATGGATGGACTTTTTTAACAGGCAGCGAAGAGAATACGAAAAAGATTGCGGATGCCTTAGGATTTTTATATCGTGACCCGGGTTCTGGAGAAATCGTTCATTCCACATACGCTTACTTTTTGGATGAAGATGATAATTTATTAGAACAATTTACAATGGGTGAAGACTTCGATCGCGAAAAGGCGTTTAACCGAATTATGAGGACAATTAATTAAAAATCAGCAGGGATTTTTATACTTGATGGTTTCTACCATCTATAATCCCTACTGATTTTTTCTTTTATTAGAGGATGTTCAAAAAGTCCGGTAAAAATGACACTGCATTAGGGGAACTTCGACTAAATACCGACACGTCCTGTGTCGAACGTCGAAGTCACCACATCCTGTGGAAGCTCGTTGGCTTGCTTCTCCGCTCCTTGATGAAAAAGGAAAGCACTTTTTCTGCGTGCTAGAGCGTTTGCTCATGTATCTAAATGCAGCAGGGGATCTTCCGTTAAAACCGCCCACGTCCTGTGGGCAACACGGAAGTCATCACATCCTGTGAAAGTCCGCTGCTCGAAACTGCACCGCCTCGAACTTTCGACGCACAGGACGTGCTAGTGTCGGCGTTGCCACAGGACGTGGCGACTTTAGCCGACTTGGTCCTTTTTATCCTCCTTTTTGAACACGCACTATTATGAATTTTTCTTTCCAAAATATTGATAGTAATTAGTTTCAATAAAACCATTAAACAATTTTCTTTTTTTTGTTGCCTGTTTTCCATACACTTTTTCAAATTGCTTATAAGAAGTTAAAATATAAACACTCCATGTTTCGTTTGTTGCCATTATTTCTCCTAACGTCTTATATAAATGAACGACATAATCTTCATCTTTTATTCGTTCTCCGTATGGTGGATTTCCGATAATATAACCATTATCTTGTTTTAAAGTTAAATCACGTAATTGCATCTGCTTCCAAGTGATTAAATCAGCTAATCCAGCTTCCATCGCATTTTTCTCACTAATCTCAATCATTTGATGGTTAATATCAGAACCAACAATCTCAAGTGGCTGTTCATAATTTGCTGTATCCTCTGCTTCTTCTAAAGCTTCATCCCAAAATTTATTTCTAATAAATTTCCAACCCTCTGATGCAAATTCTCGATTAAATCCTGGTGCTATATTTTGACCAATTAAAGCGGATTCGATTGGAATGGTACCTGAGCCACAAAATGGATCAATTAACGGGTCATCTGCTCTCCAGTTTGTTAATAGAACAAGCGCTGCAGCAAGTGTCTCTTTTAATGGAGCTTCCCCCTGCCCTACTCGATATCCACGTTTATGTAGACCAACACCACTCGTATCAATTGTAAGTGAAGCTTTATCTTTTAAAATAGCTACTTCAATTTTATATAAAGCACCTGTTTCTGGTAATTTATTGGCAATACCATGTTTTAATTTAAGTCGTTCAACTATTGCTTTTTTAACAATCGCTTGACAGTCAGAAACACTATATAATTTTGACTTGTGTGATTTTCCTGATACGGGAAAGGAACCATCTTCAGGTATATAGTGTTCCCATGGTAATGCCTTGGTTGCTTCAAATAATTCATCAAATGTTAAAGCATTAAATTCACCGACTAATAGTTTTACTCGATCAGCAACCCTTAGCCATAAGTTACATCTTGGAATTGCAGAAACTGGTGCTTCAAAAATAACTTTTCCATTTTCAACTCTTGGATCGTATCCTAATTCTCTTACTTCATTTGCTACAACTGATTCAAGTCCCATTGCGCTAGTTGCTATTAAAGTTACTAATTGTGTCATTTCATATTCCTTTCTAACGAATCATTAATATTAATATGTAAATAAATAAGACCATTCCTAAAAAATGTTTTGTCTCAAAATCCATAAACTGTGCAGTAACTTGGGTTAATTGGCTCTCCTGATATATAACCAAAGTTGCGACGTAAAATACCGCTACGGAAATACACTGCGCTTTCCGCAGGCGGCTGATGAGCCTTCCTTGTGCTTTCGCACTGCGTTGTCTCACCTAGGCCTTTCCTCCTGCAGGAGTCTCCGTGTATTTCCTCCACTGAAAAAGCGGTCACGTCCTGGGACTGTAGCTACGCTTTCGTCCCACCGTGAAGATTTGCACTTGCCCGTCCTGTGCAGCGGAGGCTGAGGCCGTTCCCATACGCCCTTGCGATTACGGTAATGGATAGATGTTAATCATTCCCCAACTCGCTGTATCCTCGTGATTACGGTAACGAATAGAAGTTAATCATTCCGGCCGTGCCCACGGAAAGCGTACTGCCCGGAGGCGGAAATCAACGAAGCTGTAACTAGGTTTTACAAATTTTCACTACTCAACAGCATCCTTCAACATCGTAGTGGATAAGATTTATTTAAATGATAACATAAATAAAAAAACCTACTAACAGTTTGTACTGATAAATAGGTTTTACGCACAACAAATTATTAGACCTTAATGAATACTCGATAAGCCATGTTCTGTTCCGTTGTACTAATTACGGTGGTCAGCCTCGTACTTCGGTTGTAATCATTTATCTACAAGTACAATACTTGTCCCTCTTTTCGTTCCTTTTTCCTACTCAGAGGATGCCCCTACCATTGTTTGGGTTGCTCACTCATGGGGTTTACCCGTTCCACTTCAGAATGTTTCCAATCTGACTCGTCTCTGTGGCACTTTCAAGGCTTTATTCCATATCCTAATAGACTTTAGGAATAAACTCCTGCCGTTAACCTTTAAACAAGGTTACCTTGACTTATGGTTTCGTCAAGCATGAACACTACAAACATCTCAGTTTGTGTGAGCATGGACTTTCCTCTACACGCACGAACGTGCAGCGATTACATGAGTATCCATATAAAAGTATATCACAAAAACAGATTTTCACATAGTGGTAATTTTTTCAGCCTTCTTTTTCATTCAACTTTTGGCCAAAAACTGCCTTTTCTAAATTAGATAATCGTTTTAATACATCATAATTAACCTGAGTACCTGTCGTTTGCTTTCTTGTAACTGGTTGTTGATCCGTACTCTTTTTAAAGCGCTCGTTTTCTTGACGTAAACGTTCGATTTCTTGATTTAATGCTTCATAATCTTGGATAATAATATCTAAAAACTCATCTACTTCTTCTTCATTGTAACCACGCATAGACTTTTTAAACTCTTTTTCCAGTATGTCATTTGTACTTAATTGCACCCTATTTACTGTCATAAGATCACCTCTATAAAATTGTAAACAATTAACCGTATAAAATTGCTTGTCTATAGTCATTTTATTAAGAAAACTTAAAAATATGCACTGCTTCTCTGTTTATTATACCACTAAAAAAGGAAGCTTTAAACAAAGCTTCCTTTAAAAATTATTTTTCATGCAAAGAAAAGGAATATGGTAGTAATTCTTTTACGGTTGTTACTTTCAGATCACCCGTTAAATTAGTTAAATAAATAATCGCATCTGGTGAAAAAAATTCAGTCATGACTTGTCTACAAGCACCACATGGGCTAACAGGACCTTCACTATCTGCAATCACAGCCATTTCAACCAATTCTTTTTCCCCTTCTGACACAGCTTTGAATATTGCAGTTCTTTCTGCACAGCAAGTTAATGGGTATGAGGCATTTTCTATGTTACAGCCAGAATAAATATTTCCCGATTTTGTTACTAAAGCCGCCCCAACTTTAAAGGTTGAATATGGGACATAAGCATAATCTAGAGCATTCTTCGCTGTTTGAATAAGTTTATCTTTCACTCTTCGAACTCCTTTATTAGTTGGTTAAATATATAGTGACAAGATTTGTTTATTTCCATATATTGTCTTTTCCGAACATCAACATAGTAACTGTGTAAAATTAGTGCTTCCATGTTTTCTTTCGTAGAGGTTATTTGTTGGGCTTGCAAAATGCTTTTTTGTTTTTGAATAGCTAATAATGCTAATTGTTCCCATTTTTCAAGTAGATCAAAGTAAGGAACTGTTTCTCCTTTTACAAATTGAAAAAAATCCTTATCAGCTTTCGGTTTTTCATGTTGTTCAAACATTCGTTTTAATGTATCTAGATAATTACTTAATTCTTTTGTGATTGTAACTAAATTTGTCATTTTGTTGATTTCTCCAAAACATTAATAATTTTATTGTTTAGATTCAGACATTCTGCTAGATTGATCTAAAAAGTCATATGAGTACATAAATAAACGAACTTGCTGATGGTACATTTTATTTATCTCCCTCTCTATCATTAAATCATATTTCTCCTCTATTTGTCTAAGTTGAGCATGTAAATTATTTAGTGCATCTTCTATATTTGCATTTGTATAATCCATTACTTTGTTATCTTTTGTAGTTTGTAAAGCCATCATTTTTATCACCGTACCTCTCAAATTAATATTGGTTA
>NZ_JBPPZG010000052.1:0-20229 GCF_051918545.1 Pseudogracilibacillus amylolyticus (SeqCode)
CTATCTATATAATTCTTTCATTATTTTCCACAATTATAATTGTACCATATTACCGAACTAACATTCCATATATACGTTTATTTATCAAAATCTTTCTGTAACTACAAAAAGAACTTATTACCTGTCATTACTTTTAATCTTTGCAGTGGAAGGAAACTGTGCAGTAGTGGAAATTTTACTACCTACGAAAATATAGACAAGTTACAAAATAAAATACCGCTACGGAAATACATTCCGCTTTCCGCAGGCGGCTGATGAGCCTTCCTTGTGCTGCGCACTGCGTTGTCTCACCTAGGCCTTTCCTCCTGCAGGAGTCTCCATGTATTTCCTTCGCTAGAATAGTTGCTTTGTATTAATGACCATAATTTAATTTTTCCAACTAGCGTAGGCAGAATACGTAGACTCCTGTGGGAAAAGCACGAGTCCGAAGACCCCGCAGCGGTGGTCTTTCCGCGAGGCAGGTTAAGTGCGCGACGTCCTGTCGCAACACCTGCACTTGCACGTCCTGTGCAGCGGAGGCTGAGGCCGTGCCCACGGAAAGCGAAGTATTCTGCCGAAGCGGTATTTCACCGATAAATTGGGTGAAAAGTGTGTCAAGTTTTTTACGTAGCGGAGGACAATTACTATCCAACTTTACTCAACAGTTTATAGAAATTCCCTAGTAAATGTATGGAACTAAAAGCAAAATCCGAACTAATTTCAAATTTATTTCATTGAAATTAGTTCGGATTCAAGTTTTTTAGGCTACTCGTAATTACGGCTTATTTTATGTCGAGTAAAACATCTTTAACTTTTTCTGCGACAAAGCTACTGGCACCTATATCTTCAACACTCTCCATCATCATTGCAATTAGGATATCTTGATCATCTGTTGGATAACCAACGAACCAACCATTTTCATGCCCTTTTGAATCATGGGAAAGTTTCAGTTCAGCAGTACCGGTTTTTCCTGAAATAGCAACTTTATCATTATTTGCAACTTTTGCAGTTCCGTCTGTTACTATAGCTCTTAAATAGTCTTGGATTAATTCAGCATCTTCCTTACTCATTACATTCTCAATCCATACTTCACCTTTTGGATCGTCAACCAAAAAGCTAGGTTTAATTAGATTACCTTCATTTAAAAAGGCAGAATACGTAAGTGCCATATGTAGAGAGCTTAATTCGATTTCTCCTTGCCCGTAACTTGTATTTGCTAGTAAAATTTCGTCATTTAATTTTCCGTTATTGGAAATTTGTGAAACAGAAAATGGATAAGCTAGGGGTAGTTCTTCACCTATTCCAAATTGTTTTAACCCTTCGATAAATTTATTTTCACCCATTTCAACAGCTTTCATTGCAAAGTATATATTATCTGATTTTAATAGCGCAACTCGAAGATCGACTGGTGTTGAGGTTGTGGAAACACGTTTTACTTTAAAGTTTCCCCAATTCTCTTTTCCCCAAGTTAAACCATTAATTGTTATTCCCTCTTCAGGTTTAATCGTGCCATTGGACAGTCCGATGGCGGCAGTAACGGGCTTAATTACAGAACCAGGCGCATAAGTTGCTGTAAAACGATTAACAAATGGTTGTTTTTTGTCTTCCATTAATTGATCCCATCTATTTTGTGAAATTCCATAGGCTAATTCGTTTGGGTCAAATGATGGGCTGCTTATTAGTGCAAGAACTTCTCCAGTTTTAGGGTGAATGGCTGCAGCCGTACCGGATTGATCACCGTATGCTTTAAATATTTTTTCTTGAATATTGACGTCAATAGCAACTTGTACATGTTCCCCATGTTGAACTGGCTTTTCAGCTAACAAAATTTCTTCTTTTTGGTCAGCATCTTGTTTTTCAATAATAATTTTAACACCGTCTTCTCCACGCAGTGTATCTTCATATAATTGTTCTAATCCACGTTTACCGATGACATCTGTCTCTTTATAATGCTGCTCAGGGAATTTCTCAATTTCTTCTGCGGTAACTTTATCGATATATCCTGTTAAATGGGCTGCAGCTTTACCAGCGGGATAGGTTCTTCCTGTCGTTTCAACAGATGTGACAGCCGGTATTTCGAATAATTTGGCTAGCTTATCTTCGTCTGTACTTGGAACTACTTTTAAAGGTACAAAATGACCCTCTTCTACCCAGGAAGCACTTAAACTGTCATCAATTGATTCTACTGAAATATTTAATAGATTTGCAATTTGTTCTTTTTCTGTTTTTTCATCTTGGAATTTATTAGGAACAACACCAATTTCATAAGCAATATCATTAATCGCTAGTGGCATTTGATTTCGATCGAGAATCTCTCCACGTTTAGCTGGCTCTGTCTCAATTTTAATTTTACCACCATCTGCTAAATCCGGAAAAATAAAACCAGGATCCCAATTCATATACCATTCTTTTGCGTCTTCATCTTCTGCTTCTTTTTCCGCTTGTAAATATAGCGTCATATCTCTAGTAAATTCAATCGGACCTGCTATACTATTCATCTCTATTTGTAAAGAATATGTAGCGGTTCCTTCATCGATAGCTTTTTTTTCGGTATCATCGGGTAGTTCGGAATAACTAACTTTCAAATCATTGATTCCTAAATCTTGATAAACTTTTTCATAGCGATCGGCAAAATCTTCGGTAGAATAATTGTCCTGAACGTCCTCAGTAAGCATCCCATACATATTAGTAAATTGTGAATCGTTCCATGCATCAACGTATTCTTGCATTCGGTCATTTGGACTTAAGTTTTCTTTTGAACACCCGAATAAAACGAATAAAAAAATCAATGCGATAATAACAAGCAATTTTCTCATTTAAAGCCCCCCAAAATGGTGATACGTATCAATCTTTAACAAGTATAGCTTTTTATCTGGAAAAAATAAATAGAAAAAATTAAATAAGCTTTTTTTGCTAAATAAAATATAAAGTACAAATTTCTTTTTATCCTTTACTGCATATGATAATAATAATTTAGGAAAAATTACAGTTAATACTTGTCGATTTTACATTTTTTGTTTAAAATAATGTAGGATGTAGTAACGTTTTTATATTTCAATGGGTTGGATGTTGAAAAAATCGAATAAGGGTGAATACGTTTATGGATCAAGAAAAACTTAAAAAATTACTTAAAAATTTTATACAAGAAACAGAAAGTCATAATATTACATCAACAGATGAATTACTAAACTTTGTTATAAATGAATTGCAAAAAACGATGCTAGTTGCTTCTAACAGACAGTTATAAGGTATAAACATTACAATTCAGATGTTATGTCTGTTTCAATATATTTTTTATCTTTTTCTGTCATGACAATCTGATCATTAGTTAGATTAATCATTTCTTTTTTAAACGTATCGACTTCATGGACATGTACATAAACAATAAGTTCAACTTTTTCAAGATAATTAATTTTATCAATGACATGAGGAGATTGATGTAACATATTTTCTACCCGACCCAATAATGGGTATTTGACTGTCAAAGAAATACCTTGCATTAATTCTCCTTTGACTATTCCTATTTTCTTGATCGTTTCCGATGTGGTCGAGCTATATGCACGTATTAAACCCCCTGCTCCAAGTTTGATTCCGCCAAAGTATCTTGTCACAACAACGGCAGTGTTTTTAAGGTTTAGACGTTTTAACACTTCCAACATTGGAATCCCGGCAGTGCCACTTGGTTCCCCATCGTCATTTGCTTTTTGAATTTGATCATGCTCTCCAATAATATAAGCTGAACAGTTATGAGTAGCGTTATAATGTTGCTTTTTTATTTTCTGAATAAATGCATTCGCTTCCTCTTCATTGCTCACACGTTCGACATATCCAATAAATCTTGATTTTTGAATAATTATTTCGTGAGAACCTGCTTGTTTTACGGTATAATATTTAGTTAACATAGACTTATTCCTCCGTTGCTTCATGCTTTCTTAATTATAACATAGGTCGGTGAAAGTGATGGTTTTAGAAAAGAATCTAAATAGAAAAACATTAGATGCGATTATTGACGAAATGACGAATGCTGTTGAAAAAAGTAAAGATGAAATTTTTCATATTAGTGAAGGAGCAATGGAAGAACACGATCAATTGCTTTCTGAACTAGAAAAGACGAAAGCATTAGTTAAAGAATATATTGCAAAAGGCGATCAATTAGAAAAAGATGTTAGAAAATCACGTCAAAAACTTTCTCTCGTTAGTCGTGAATTTAATCTTTATTCAGAAAGTGACATTCGCCATGTTTATGAAAAAACACATTCTTTACAAACAAAACTCGCTATAATGCGAAGAGAAGAAAAGTCGTTACGAGAGAAACGTGATGATCTTGAACGAAGAATCATGCGTCTTCGTCGAACGATTGAACATGCGAATAATTTGGGACGGAAGGTATCTGTTGTGCTTACTTATTTGCTTGATGATTTTACTCAGGTAAATGAAGTGTTAAAAACTGCGAAAGAAAAACAACAGTTTGGACTTAAAATTATTGAGGCGCAAGAAATAGAACGAAAAAGACTTTCTAGAGAAATTCACGATGGACCAGCCCAAATGCTCGCTAATATTTTAATTCGCTCTGAAATAGTTGATCTTGCATTTAGAGAAGGTAATGTCGATCATGCGCTAGGTGAAGTAAAAAGTATTAGGGAAAACATTCGTTCTTCCTTACATGAAGTTAGACGGATTATTTATGATCTTAGACCGATGGCATTAGATGATTTAGGACTTTTTCCTACTATTAGGAAACATGTGAAGACAATGTCAGAGTATAGTGGAATTCCAATAGAACTTGTACTTTTAGGAGAAGAAAAAAGATTAGATTCAAATTATGAAGTTGCTATTTTTAGATTAGTACAAGAAGCCCTTCAAAACGCAATTAATCATGCAGAAGCAAATACGATAAATGTCATAATCGAGTCATTAAATAATCAAATTACTGTCGTCATTAAAGATGACGGAATCGGTTTTGATGGATGTATAGAAGATTCTAAAAAGAATTCATTTGGGTTAATTGGAATGCGGGAGCGAGTAGAGATTCTTGAAGGAGAATTAGTTATAAACTCCAAAATCGGAGAAGGTACGGTTGTTAAGATAAAAGTCCCATATAACAGTGAAGAAAATACTAAATGAAAAAGATTATGTTATAATTTACTATAATTTGATGCATTTTGTTGTGTAAACATATACAATAAAGAAAAACTACGGAGGAGAATAGATGAATGGTAACTAAAGAAGTCATTAAAATTGCACTAATCGATGACCACAAATTATTTCGAGAAGGTGTTAAAAGAATACTAAGTTTTGAACCATCATTCGATGTGGTCGCCGAAGCAGACGATGGTCTAGAGGCAAAAGATATCGTTAAAGAATATCAGCCAGATATTGTATTAATGGATATCAATATGCCTGAAATGAATGGGATTGAAGCAACAAAAGAACTTTTACAAAATAATCCAGATTTAAAGATTATTATTCTATCAATTCATGAAGATGAAAGTTATGTTTCGCATGCACTGCAAACAGGAGCTCAAGGATATTTGTTAAAAGAAATGGACACGGAATCTTTAATGGAAGCTATCAAAGTAGTCTATGACGGTGGCTCTTATTTACACCCTAAAGTAACTCATAATCTAGTTCAGGAATATCGGAAACTAGTAAAAACTAATGAAACAAATACAAATATGAATGAAATTGAGTTTAGAAAACCACTCCATTTACTAACAAAGAGAGAGTGCCAAGTGTTGCAGCTGCTTTCGGAAGGACAAAGTAACCGTAAAATTGCTGAAACACTCGTAATCAGTGAAAAAACTGTTAAAAACCACGTGAGTAATATTTTGCAGAAAATGAACGTGAATGATCGGACGCAAGCCGTTGTAACGGCAATTCGCAAAGGATGGGTTGAAGTGTTTTAAGATAGGAGGTTGACAACTTGAAAATAGCTATCGTTACAGATAGTACAGCATACATACCAGAAGATTTACTTGAAAAATATAATATACGCACTATACCTTTAAGTGTTGTTTTTGGAGAGGAATCTTTTCGGGAAAGTATTGACATAACTACAGAAGAATTTTATAAAAAAGTAAAAGAATCAAAAGATTTGCCGTCAACGTCGCAACCAGCAATCGGTTCATTTCTTGAGTTGTTTGAGGATTTAGCTAAAACACATGATGCGATAATATCAATTCATTTATCAAAAAGATTTAGTGGTACATACGAAGCGGCTAAAAGTGCCGGTAAAATGGTTGATGGCATCGAGGTGTATCCATATGATTCTGAATTAAGTGCAATGCCTCAAGGTTTTTATGCAATTGCAGCTGCAGAAATGGTACAAGACGGAAAATCAGTAGAAGAAATTATTACACAACTAGATGATATGAAAAACAGGACAAGAGCCTATTTTATGGTTGATGATCTCGGTCATTTACAAAGAGGTGGAAGACTGAACAGTGCACAAAAGATTTTAGGTTCATTATTAAATATTAAACCAATTTTACATATTGTTGACGGTTTAATCGTGCCATTTGAAAAAATTAGAACTCGAAATAAAGCACTTAACCGAATTATGAATATGCTTGAAGAAGATGCCAATACAAAGAAAATTGTTCGTGTCGTATTTATCCATGCGAATAATGAGTCAGCGGCAATAAAATTGCGTGACGAATTTGCCGAAAAGCATCCTGAAGTTGAATCTATCATTAGTTATTTTGGACCTGTTATAGGAACTCATTTAGGTGAAGGATCCATCGGTGTATCCTGGTACACGGAATGAGAGGTGCAATTCATCTTGATTACGACTTTAAAACTAGTATTCAAAAAGATTTTTGTCAAAATGAAAAAGGATCAAGGGGGGCTATTAAAGAGCTTCCCCGTCACCTTTGACTCAGCCCAAAATACCTCCCTTCATCCAGATTTATTGAATGAACTTTCAAGAAAATTTGCTGGTAAACTGTTAACTCGTCAGGAAATTTTCGTTAATGACCAGCTGTTTCAACACCTACTTTCAGAAACTCTCTTTAAACCCATTCCATCCATACAAAAATCAATTCTATCTTCACCAACTTGCAACAGATGTAATAATACAAAAAAATCCTTGTTTGCCTTCATTCCATGTACTAGATGCAATGAAATTCATTATTATTGTCGAAAGTGTATTATGATGGGAAGGGTCATGGAATGTGAACCTTTATACTTTTGGACGGGACACTCTTACCCTTGGCCGAAGCTGATAAATCCATGTAGCTGGACAGGGACATTGACTCAGGCACAAGAAAACGCTGCAGAAAAAATTGTTGATGCAGTTTCAGAAGGAAAAGAATTACTTATTTGGGCAGTAACAGGAGCAGGTAAAACGGAAATGCTCTTTCCAGGTATAACAAAAGCATTAGAACAAGGGAAACGTGTCTGTATCGCTACCCCCAGAGCTGATGTTGTACGAGAACTTCTTCCTAGATTGCAACAAGCATTTTCAGCGGTACAAATTCAAGGATTATTTAGTGGCAGCCGTGACAATGATGGTACTGCCCAATTAATTATTTCGACAACCCATCAACTCTATCGTTACCGTCGAGCTTTTGATGTATTAATCATTGATGAAATTGATGCATTTCCATACCACCATGATACTTCCCTACAATTTGCAGCTGATCGAGCAAAAAAAGAAAACGCTGCACTGATTTATTTAACCGCAACCCCACGAGATCAACAACAAGACCTAATTGCTTCTCAAAAATTAAATCATGTCTTTGTTCCAATTCGTTTCCACGGACATTCTTTACCCATTCCTACAATGATTCACTGTACTCCCAGCACAAAAACACTCCCTCCACAATTTTTATCGTGGATAAAAAATAGAATAAAAAGAGACAGACAATTATTAGTTTTCGTACCAACAATTAAGTTAGCAAATGATTTGAAAAAATCAATAGCTGAACTTTTATTTGCCGAGAAATTAATTTATCATTATGCTGAAATTGAACATGTTCATGCAGAAGATAAAAACCGTGAAGAGAAAATTTTGAATTTTAGAAACAAGAAAATATACACCTTAATTACAACGACCATTTTAGAAAGAGGCGTGACATTTCCCTCTGTTGATGTTGCTGTTTTATATGCGGGGCATCAAGTTTTTGATGAAGCGGCTTTGGTCCAAATTTCTGGACGTGCTGGCAGAAGTCCACAAGATCCTACGGGAGAAGTGATATTTTTTCATGATGGTCAGACGAACGCAATGGTACGTGCAGTTAAATCCATAAAACAGATGAACAAGCGGGCGGAAATTTTTAAAAAGAAAAAAGGAGAAAGCAGATAATGTACTGTCTTTGGTGTGATGAGGAATTAATTGTTCAAGTAAATTGGCTAAACTTATTTCAACCTGAAAGCCGGATGAATGTATGTGAGCAATGTAAAAAGAATTTTGTTGAAATCGAAGGAAAGGTCTGTGTAAAATGTGGACGACCTTTTGAACGGTCGAAATGTCACGATTGCATACGGTGGAACGATTTTTATGATGGGGATGATCCGCTATTAAAAAATGTTTCCCTTTATATGTACAATGATTTTATGCAAGAAGTAATTACAAAATGGAAATATCGAGGAGATTATATTATTGGAGAACTCTTCCGATCGACTTTTCTTGCTAAGTTTACAGAACAATACCGATCTTTGTTGAAAGATGTTGTTGTCGTTCCAATACCGATTAGCCGTGAACGTGCAATGGAAAGAGGCTTTAACCAAGCAAGTATGCTAGCTTCGTTTTTATCTTCAACCGTGAAAGATGTTTTAGTTCAAAAACATTTAGAAAAACAATCGAAAAAAACACGAATGGAAAGAATGACGACAATAAATCCATTTTCAATAACTGAAACTATTAACAAATCAGTCGTATTGGTCGATGATATATATACAACCGGAAGAACTCTGCGTCATGCTGCATCCTTATTGAAAAACAATGGTTGTCCTGAAGTTTACGCATATACATTGGTTCGTAGTTAAAAACAAAAAATAGATTGTGATATAATATATAAAACAGATAAACGGGTGATTGTCATGAGTGAACTTGGAAACTGTGAACGTTGTGGCACGGTATTTGCGAAAACGATAAGAGAAATTTGTCCCAAATGCTATCGTGAAGAAGAAGAAGCTTTTCAGAAAGTGTACAAATTTTTAACAAAAAGAAAAAACAGAGAAGCAACGTTGAAAGAAATTGTCGCTGGAACTGGGGTCGAGGAAGATTTAATCATTAAATTTATGAAGCAAAAAAGACTACGTACTTCACAATTTCCGAAGCTTGCTTATCCATGTGAAAAATGTGGGATAGATATTATTGAAGGTCGATTATGTTTTAATTGTTCATCTGAAATAAAAACAGAACTTGCTCGACATAACGAAATGGAAAAAAGACAAAAGGAAAGAAAACGAAAAGAACATGAATCAATCTATTTTACGATGAAAAAAGAAATCGATTAACAAATTTAAATGAATAACCGATATATATAATAGAGTGAAATTGTAACGTTTATTTGATTAGAAAATTTGACTTATCGCCAAGCCTTGGCGAAAGCCCTAGTTGCACTTACGAGTGATTGACGTGCAAAAATAGAAAGGAGTTTTGTCATGAAAATACAGGGACCGAATCCGTTAATTAATGCTTATCGAAATCAGCAACAAAAGCATGTTACTAAAAAAGATCCTAATCAGAAAGATGATCAGCTTAATATTTCTCAAGAAGCAAAGAATCTTCAAAAAAGCGACACTCATTCAATGGAACGCACAAAGCATGTTGCAGAAATAAAAAAACTTGTCCAATCTGGTGAATATAAGATTGACTTTGAGAAAACGGCACAGAAGATGATTGATTTTTGGGCTAAACAATAGAGGGAGGCTTTCCCGTGCAGTTAGAGAATATCAAGAATTGTATTACATTGTTAACAAAATTGCATGAAGAATTGTTAACTATTTCAGAGAAAAAAACAGAAGCTATTAAATCTGGTGATATGGATAGTCTTTCGAAATTGTTGATGCAAGAACGGAAGCAATTACAAGCAATTGAACAGGCAGAAGAAAAACGCCAAGCAATTGTTGAAGATTATTTTATCCACTTAAACGTTACACCAAAAGAAAAAACGGTTAGCGAATTAATGACATATTTGGATCGTGAACAAGATAAAGAACAGTTGGAAGCTGTTGTATCGAAGTTAGTAAATATAATCGTTAAACTACGTGAAAAAGAACAGTTAAACAACGATCTTATCGGACAATCCATGCAGTTTGTCCAATTGTCTTTAGATATGCTGCAACCTACAGCAAAAAGTATCAATTATAATGAAAAAAACGAGAGACAACAATCGGTGAAACGATCTGTATTTGATTCGAAAGCATAAAAACGGTTGGAGGATACGATATGAGTACTTTTCAAGGATTAGAAATGGCAAGAAAAGCGCTATTTGCTCAGCAAGGTGCACTTTATACAACGGGGCATAATATTGCAAACGTCAATACAGCAGGTTATTCAAGGCAACGGGTGAATTTTGAAACAACAAGCCCTTTTCCAGTACCTTCTCGAGTACAGCCACAATTTCCTGGTCAAATGGGGACTGGTGTAGAAATTGGTACAGTACAACGAGTTAGAAATAAGTTTCTTGATTTTCAGTTTCGGGCTGAAAACAGTAAACTTAAGTATTGGGAGACGAAACAAGAAGGACTTAGTCGAATGGAAGAACTATTGAATGAACCATCTGATAATGGTTTATCTACTATTATGGATCAATTTTGGCAATCACTACAAGAGTTAGCAGGAAACCCCGAAAACTCTGGGGCAAGATCAGTCGTTGCTCAGAAAGGACTTGCATTAGCGGAAACATTCAACCATTTATCAAGAAGCCTTCAATCCATTCAAGCAGATTTAAAAGATCAAATTGAAAATGGATCCGTAAAAGAAATTAATTCATTATTAGAGCGGATTAATGACTTAAATGGACAAATTCAAAAAATTGAACCACACGGATTTTTAGCAAATGATTTATATGACGAACGCGATCGATTAATTGATCAACTTTCAGAACATATGAATATCAAAGTTCATTATCGAAAAAGTAGTGATAGTGCATTAGATATTGCAGACGGCATTGCGTCAATTGAATTACTGGATAGTTCCGGGAATTCGTTTGAGCCAGAAGTTTATTTGATTGATGCAAAAGACAGTATAGAAGATGCCGTTAATAAGCTTAAGGTTGATTTTCATGATGGAACAGGTCTTGTCAACGGTATTACCATCGGTGAGCAAACAGTGTTTGGAGATGGTGCAAATAATGTCGATTTTCTTGATTCCATCGGTTCCCTAACCGCCTTAATTGAAGCACATGGGTATATGGAGGGCGATCAGTCCAAAGGTGAATATCCACAAATGCTAGCTGAGTTGGATAAATTGGCACAAGAATTTGCAAAGGCATTTAACGAAGTGCATAGTAAAGGAAGTCACCTTGTAGAAGGTGAAGATGTTCCGGCTTTCTTTACAGACGGTACAGACGGAAATGACTACGGTAATATTTCAGCTGCAAACATTACTGTTAACAAAGATATTTTAGAAAATCCTAATTTAATCGCAGCAGGTGACCCGAGTAAAGGTAGCCGTAATGGTGATAATGCGCTTGAACTTGCGAAAGTTTTCGAAACAAATATTGATGAGTTAGAATCAAGTCCAAGAAAGTTTTTAACAGCGTTAATTGGAGAACTTGGAGTCCAAGGTCAAAAGGCGAAAGGAATGAAGGATAGTACGGAAATTTTAAAATCGCAAGTAGAATATTCTCGAATGTCGGTTAGTGCTGTTTCTTTGGATGAAGAGATTTCTAACTTAATAAAATTTCAGCATGCGTATAATGCTGCAGCCCGAAATATGACAGCAATTGATGAAATGATCGATCGGATTATTAATCAAATGGGATTAGTAGGAAGGTAAGGTGACATAGATGCGTATAACACAATCAATGCTACAAAATAACATGTTACGGAATTTATTTCAAAGTCAATCACAGATGGATAAATATTTAACACAAATTACTTCAGGCAAAAAAATAAGAAGACCTTCTGAAGATCCAGTTGTTGCAATGAAAGGAATGGATTATCGCACACAAGTAACTGAAGCAGAACAG
This sequence comes from Pseudogracilibacillus amylolyticus (SeqCode), assembly GCF_051918545.1. Taxonomy (NCBI): domain Bacteria; kingdom Bacillati; phylum Bacillota; class Bacilli; order Caryophanales; family Bacillaceae; genus Pseudogracilibacillus; species Pseudogracilibacillus amylolyticus (SeqCode). Next base: position 12,123 of record NZ_JBPPZG010000052.1, read on the forward strand.
TATCATCGTAACACTTCAGAAATCTGGAATTGGATGGATCATTCGGATGATGTGCTTGATAAAGCGACAAAAGCGATGCAGCGGATGGAATATTTAGCTGTTCAAGCGGCAAACGATACATATAGTGAAGATGAACGAAATAGTATTAAGCAAGAAGTAATGCAGCTACAAGAACAGTTAGTAGACCTTGCTAATACACAAGTTAACGGAAAATACATTTTTAATGGAACAAACACAGATAAACCGCCGATCGTTCCTGTTGATGAGAATGATTTAAGTAAAGGGTATGAAGTTGCATTTGGTAGTCCTGTTAATGACGTAAAAATCGAAGTATCTAAAGGTATTGAATTTGCTGCAAATGTTAATCCAGAAAAGGTATTCAATCAAGATTTATTCGATAATATACATAACTTTATATCTGCTTTGGATTCTGGTGAAGATGATGTTGAATTAGATTTAGATGCTTTAAATGAAAGTATCGGCGATTTAAATAAAAGCACACAAAATATTATTAACGGACGTGCAGAACTTGGAGCACGTATGAACCGTTTGGAACTTATTGAAGACCGTCTTGAGCAACAAGTCGTTATTGCTAAAGATACAATGATGAAAAATGAAGGTGTCGATTTTGAAGAGGCGGTAATGAATCTATTAACACAAGAAGTAATTCATCGTGCAGCACTTTCAGCTGGATCGAAAATTATTCAACCATCACTAGTTGATTTTTTAAGATAATACGATAGTACCCTGTCTACCATATAGACAGGGTTTGCCTATTTAATCGTAAGGAGGCTTGTTTATGCAATTTCCACAAATTCGGATGGAATCACAGATGGCGAAGATTGGAATCAAACAAACCCCTGCTCAAATTGAATTACAACAAGGGAAAGCACAATTAACGATAGAACAACCTAAGGCAGATTTATCGATACGCCAGCCAAAAGGAAAACTTACAATTGATCAATCTCAAGCATGGGAAGAAATGAATTTGGAAAGTACAAAGCGATTAAATGAAAAGTTTGCTTCAGAAGGAATACAGGCGGCTTATGAGGGAACAGCCAAAAGAGCAGAACAAGGGGCTGCATTGCTAGATATCCATAATGGGATGGACATGTTTGCGGAACAAGCTTATCAAATAGGGAACCCTCCGATGAAGACATTAAGTATTAAATATGTTCCTTCTCCATTTGCGGTGAAGCTTCATTATGAAAAAGGGGATGTAGAAATCGATGTGAAAGAAAATAAACCAATCATCGATGCTCATATTAACAAACCAGATTTAACATTCCATCGAGGAAATGTCGACATTACAATGGAGCAATATGCACAATTAACAATTGATTTTGATAACCTCTATATTTAATTGCTACGTTTGAAAGGATGTTTTACATGTTAATCAAAACAAAATATCTAGGTGAAGTAGATGTCGATCAAAATAAAACAATTCATTTTACTGCGGGGTTGCCCGGTTTTCCAGAAGAAAATAAATTTGTTATTTTAGATATACCAGGCAATGATCTGTTACAAATTTTACAATCTATGCAGACACCTAGTTTAGCTTTTTTTGTGACGAACCCACATCATTTTTATCAAGATTATGAAATTATGTTGGATGACCATATAAAAGAGCATTTACATATAGAGAATGAAAGTGAAGTTGTTATCTTGTCAATTATGACGGTGCAAGACCCTTTTCATTTAAGTACAATCAATTTACAGGCTCCGCTCATCATAAACTCTAAAAATAAACGTGCGAAACAATTTATTTTGCCACATGATAAATATGAGATGAAAGCAAAAATTTCGTCTCCCCTTGCGAAAGAGAAAGGGGTTTAACGATGTTAGTACTTACGAGAAAAAGTAAAGAAACGATCCGAATCGGAGAAGATATTGAAATTTCCGTCATAGCAATTGAAGGAGAACAAGTAAAGCTTGGTATTTCCGCACCGAAGTCTGTTGAAATCCATAGGAAAGAAATTTATGATGCGATTCAACTAGAAAATAGCGAAGCGGCTAATCTTCCAGTCGATATTATGAGTTTACTTAATAAAAAGAATGATTAGTCCCTTTTTACATTAAACTATTCTGTTATGCATCCGATATATAGATTAAGAAAACAGAATAGGAGTGTATGGGATGAAGTTGAATACTATTTCAAATAACGTACCAGCCATACAGAATAAAAATGATTTTACCCAGGAATCAATTCAACCTAAACGGGTTCAAGTGAAAAATGGTTCAGTCAATAATGAGTCTCGTCATATGGCAGTAAAAGAATATAAGGATGATGTGAAGTCAACAGTGGAAAAACTGAATGATTTTATTGATCCGATCCGTACGAACTTGAAATTTGTATTTCATGAAGACTTACATGAGTATTATGTAACAGTTGTAAATCCTTTAACTGATGAAGTTATTCGAGAGATACCTCCTAAGAAAATGCTCGATATGTACGCAGCGATGACAGAATATATGGGATTACTTGTAGATGAAAAGATTTAAGGAGGCATAATTATGGTAATGCGTGTAGGTGGTATTGCTTCAGGAATGGATATTGAGGCAATGGTAAAGAAATTAATGGAAGCTGAACGAATGCCGTTAGACCGAATGAAGCAGCAACAGACAATTTTAGAGTGGAAGCGGGATGCATTTCGGGAAATTAATAGTACATTTCTTGAATTAGATAATATGATGCTGAACATGAAAATGTCTTATACATATAAACCGAAAGCGGCTACGTCTTCAAATGAAGCTGCTGTTTCAGTAACAGCAAACTCGAATGCGGCGAATGGGTCGTATGAAATTACTGTTAATAGGTTGGCTACGAATGAAATGCATATGAGTGCAACAATAGACAAATCAAAATTAAACGAATATGAAGGGAAACATACGTTTTATACATATAACGAGAATAGAGAACAAGTTCCTCATGAATTAATTATTGAAAAAAACGACTCACTTGACACTGTGCTTAAGAAAATTGGCGAAGCAAGCGGAAATACAGTACGAGCATTTTATGACGAAACTTCTCAGAAAGTGGTACTAGAAACAACAAAAACTGGAGTATATAACCAGGATGGTAATGAAATAGAATTTGAACCTTCAATTGACGGGAAAAACTTTTTTACAGATTTTTTAAAGATGGGTACAGAATCAGAGACTAGCAAAGCTCAAAACGCTGAATTCACATACAACAATGGATTAACAATTGAATCAAAAAGCAACTCCTATACCCTAAACGGAGTAACATTTGATTTTAAAGCAACGGGTACATCGCGTATCACTGTTGATACAGATGTAGACACCGCGTTTGATTCGATTATGGAATTTGTTGATAAATACAACGAAGCAATTGATAAGCTAAACAAATCACAATCCGAAGAACGCTTCCGAGATTTCCAGCCACTTTCAGATGAACAAAAAGATGAAATGACGGAAAAGCAAATTGAACAATGGGAAGAGAAAGCGAAGAGTGGACTTTTACGTGGGGAATCTGTATTAAGAGATGGAATGTATACACTCAGACAAAGTTTGCAGTCTAAGGTAGAAACCGGTGGAGAGTATACGTTACTAAGTCAAATTGGGATTACAACAACAGAGAATTATATGGATGGCGGGAAATTAAAAGTCGATGAAAAGAAATTAAAGGAAGCCCTTCGAGAAAATCCAGATGATGTATACAAACTATTTGTTAATAATGCAGAAGGAAATGAACGTGGGTTAATTAATCGGTTTGATAATGCAGTTGACCGTGTGAAAGGTCAAATTGAAAAACAGGCTGGTCGAGAAGGTAATACATTAGATAATTATTCAATCGGTAAACGAATGAAGGAAATGAACGAGCGAATTTCTGATTTTGAACGAAGAATGATTCAAGTTGAACAAAGGTATTGGAATCAATTTACTCAAATGGAAAAAGCAATTTCTAATTTAAACCAGCAATCTTCTTATTTATTCTCTCAATTTGGCGGAGGTATGTAATCATACTTACATTAAGGAGAGTGATTTACTATGATGACAAAACAATTTCAAGCGTATCAAAATAATTCAGTTTCTACAGCGTCTGGACCACAGTTGACGATGATGCTTTATAATGGTTGTATAAAATTTATTAATCAAGCAATCAAAGCAATAAATGAAAAAGATTATGAAGCTAAAAATACAAATATCCAAAAAGCTCAAGATATCATTCAAGAGTTAATGTTGACATTGGATCAAGAAATGGAAATTTCTAAACAGTTGTTGCCACTTTATGAGTTTATTTATTATCAACTACAGCAAGGAAATATTAAAAATAACGTTTCTAACTTGGAAGAGGCTCAAACTTTTGTTACGGAATTCCGTGATGCATGGAAAGATGTAATGAAGCAGGGGTCTTCATCTTATGTACAAGGTGCAAAAGTATAATGGGGCGTTTGGAAGAACTACATACTGTTACACTAGAGTTGCTTCATTTACTTGAAAATAGAGAAGATAATGATCGTGAAAAAACAATCCAACACATCGATCAATTGATCGGAAAAAGGGATAAAATCATTGAAACTATTAAAGCACCTTATACGAATGAAGAAGAAGAATTGGGCAAACAAATATTACAATTAAATGAACGAATTATGCACGAATTGGATCAACTATACAATTTAGTAAAAAAAGATATGAAAAGAATAAAACAACAAAAAGAGCGTAATCGGTCCTATATTAATCCATACGGGTCAATAAAAACAACCGATGGTATGTATGTAGATCGAAAACAATAGAAAAAGTCCTTATAGGGCTTTTTTTTAAACTAGTTATAAAGAATTAGTAAAATAGGGAAAAATTCACTTGATGTGTAATCGCTTACATGTTAAAGTATCTTTTAAACCTAAAATGGATAAAAATTATGCATTCAATTATTGACCATAAATATCTCATTCTTGTATTAATCTTATACTGTAGAGCCACTGCTTATTAAGTCATTTGCATACTCAAAAGACCATCTTAGATAGACCAACTTTTTAAAAGCAAGTAAAAGACTTCGTTAACTAGCATTTTTATAAGTAGAATGCTAGCTATCTATAAAAATTATTAGACGAGGAGGATTTACATGCAAAAAGTTAAAAACCGTTGGCTAATTGCTGCATCGGCGGTAGGTATCCATATTTCCATTGGTTCGGCTTATGCTTGGAGTGTATTTACGAATCCGATGGTGGAAAGGTACGGGTGGGATACAACGCAAATCTCACTTGCTTTTAGTATTGCGATTTTCTTTTTAGGAACATCTGCGGCATTTATGGGGCGTTTTGTGGAAAAAAATGGACCACGGAAGTCTGGGATGCTTTCGGCTATCCTATTTGGCGTTGGGGTTGCAGGATCAGGTTTGGCTACTGCGGTTGAATCATTACCGTTATTATATATTTTTTACGGAGTGATTGGAGGTACTGGGCTCGGAATTGGTTATATTGCACCTGTATCCACGCTAGTTAAGTGGTTCCCTGACCGTCGTGGCCTTGCTACCGGATTGGCGATTATGGGATTTGGTTTTGCAGCACTCATAAGTGGACCGGCAGCTGCATCCTTAATTGAAGCGGTTGGGATTTCTAGTACGTTTTACATATTGGGGGCAATTTATTTTATTGTTATGACACTTTCCTCCCAGTATTTATCTCCACCTCCAAAAGGGTGGGCGCCTAAAGGATTTATTGAGAGTAAAGAAAATGGGTCGAGTAAAATAAAGGAAGATCTGTCTCAACTCACTGCTAATGAAGCGGTTAAGACGCGACGATTTTGGATGTTATGGCTTATGTTATTCATTAATATTACGTGTGGAATTGCGATATTGGCAGTTGCCTCACCTATGGCTCAGGAAATTACGGGAATGACTGCACTCGCTGCAGCAACAATGGTTGGACTTCTTGGCTTATTTAATGGTGCAGGTAGACTTGGATGGGCTGCACTATCCGATTATATTGGTCGACCGAATGTGTATACAACCTTTTTTGTTATTCAAGTAATTGCATTTTTCGCACTCCCTTTTGCAACAAATCCGATTATTTTTCAGATTTTATTATTTGCTATTTTGACTTGTTATGGAGGCGGATTTGCTTCTGTTCCTGCATATATTGGTGATTTATTCGGCACGAAACAGTTAGGTGCAATTCATGGTTATATCTTGACAGCTTGGGCTATGGCAGGAGTAGTTGGACCAATTCTTTTAGCTAGAATTTATGATCTGACAAATAGTTATAATATGACAATGATGATTTTTGGTATAATGTTTGTAGTTGCATTATGCATTTCAATTTGGATAAGGGCGGATATTAAAAGATTACAATCAGAACAGCTCAATCGACAGCCAAGAGCATCTCACATTGCTTCAAAGGCTTAAATCTGGAACAGTATACTAAGCGAAGGATTTCTAATTATTGATTTCTCCGCAAATTTAAATTTTTATTTGAGGATAAAAATAGTGGATTGGAAAGGAAACTTATCGATATTAAAATTTAAAAAATTAGGAAACAGAAAGAAAGCTATTTTAAAAGATAATATGCTGTTATCTTGAAAATGCTAGAAAATTAATTATGATTAAAACGCGTGAAAAATAGAATAGTGGCAATGGAACCGGGACATTTTTTAATCGACACTTCGCTTATAAACTTTGGGAAGTGACGTTTTTACAAATATATTTGTAGATCAAGATTTTTTAAGTACATTATCTTTTGCAACTTATAAGGAACATGGTATGTTATAAGAAAGGTAATAATCTTTATTGTGCTTTTTCGTTAACAATTTATTTAGTTTAAAAAGGAAATAAAAGTGGAAAAGTAGTATAATAAGGTTTACAAAGAAAAAAGGAGGACACTTATATGAATTACAACATTCGTGGTGAAAATATTGAGGTGACCCAGCCAATACGAGAGTATGTGGAAAAAAAGATTGGTAAGCTGAATAAATATTTTGATACACCGCCGACTTCTGATGTTCATGTGAACCTAAGTGTCTATAATGATGAACAACAAATTGAAGTAACTATCCCGATGACAGATTTATTATTACGGGCAGAAGAGCAACATGCTGATTTATACGCGGCTATTGATTTAGTTGTTGATAAATTGGAGAGACAAATCAGAAAGTATAAAACAAAAGTAAACCGAAAGTTTCGTCAAAAAGGTTCTCCAAAACATATTTTTGCAGAATTGGAAAAAGAATCACTAGAATCACTAGAAGAAACTGAAACAGATGAGATTGAAATTGTTCGTACAAAACGCTTTAATTTAAAGCCAATGGATTCTGAGGAAGCAATTTTACAGATGGATATGTTGGGACATGCATTTTTTGTCTTTACGAATGCAGAAACTGACGACACAAATGTCGTTTATAAACGAAAAGATGGTAAATATGGTTTAATAGAACCTGCGAACTAATAATAAAAGGCAGCCGATCAGGCTGTCTTTTATTATTTTTTAAGGCAGTAGGTGAAAGTATAAACAAAACTCGTGAAGCTGAATAATACAGTAATTCGCTGAATTGAACGTCATTATCGCTGGATTTTAGACCAAATACGCCGAATGAATAACGCGTGAAAAATAATATGTAGAAATTTGTCGGAGGGTATTCGATATTTTAAACTTATTTTTAAAATAGAGAGAAAAACGAGAAATAGACCATTTATTTACCGGAAAATTAAATAATTTCCATAATATACTTTAGTTTATAAATTCAAAATTTAAAAATAGCAATTCGCTCCAAGTATTTTCCTATGGTATAAATAGAGCATAAGGATTTCTTAGCAGATAGGAAAGCATAAAGTTTTCCTATTGCTCACTGGCTAAAAGTGCGACGTCCTGTCGCAAAATTAATTTTTTTGGGGGTGCAAGGGATTACTTTTGATGAGTTAGTAAGAAAAGTTAAGCAACAAGAAGATACAGTCGTACAGTTAGTTAGAATTGTTGCAGCTACAAATCATCGTATTGCTGAACTGCAAGTAAAACATGAAAATTTAGAGAAGACGTCCCTTTCCAAATGAAAATATGCCCTCCAAACTCCCTCGTAGTATGACTCCAAATTAAAAAAGAGTTAGCATTCTCCATGCAACTCTTTTTTAATTTGCCCAAAGTATTCGTGTGAA
>NZ_JBPPZG010000053.1:0-9921 GCF_051918545.1 Pseudogracilibacillus amylolyticus (SeqCode)
TGGGAGAATATGTGGGTTCGACTATCGAATAGAACTATTCAATATATTTGAGTTGGTATTAAATAATGCGGTTTTTTCCGTTTTATCAGGAGAACACGCTAGCCAAATAAACATATCTATAAATCAATATAAACAGTTAGAAGGTTTGTTTAATAAATTGGATGATAGTCAGATTCACTCCGTTATTTTAAAAGCAGTCGATCATTTACGACATCATTTCAATATTAATGATCCGCAGATGACTGCTTATTTGAAGCGGTGTGGAGTAAATCTAGGACAGAGGGTTAAAAGTGTTGCGGAGCATAACCGGCTTGGGACAGTGGTTATCGTGGAAAGGGAACTGAAATCAAAATCCATTGTAACATCATTCAAAGCGTCCGATAGAATGAGTGATCATCGCTTTCGGTTATTAAATGAAAAAATCATGAATTGTGAAAAGACAGTGGATAAGGTTAACATGATTCGGAAAAACTTTCACTCTCTTCATGATTATATCGATATGCTGAATACCGACTGTTTGTTGAATGATGAATATGAAGCACTTTTTAAGACTTTTGGCGATATAGAACTAGCTATTTTGACAAAGATAGTATTCTATGAGGAATTACGGAATGATTCAACGGATTTATCATCTCTCTATATCGAGGAAAAGAAGTATGAGAACGAATGGCAGAACCATTTTATTGAATTTATTAAGAATATCAATATGAATAGAAAGGGTGCCATTGAGAAATATGTTTATGATATTGATTATGAAGAAATTAGTTTTTACTAACATCGAATTGTTATATAGCCTAGAAAATCAACTCTATACTAGACTAAGCATTTCGAAGAGGAGGAGTCACAAGATGTTCAAGTGGCCGGAAAAAGAGTCACACCGAATCTACTTGCAAAAGTTATGTACACGTCGTTACCAAAAGAAAAACGTACCGCTATCTTCCTATCCTCTTTCTTGTACCTATCTAATGTGGAAATAAGCAAGCTTAAATGAGTGGATATTCTATCAATTTAATTTAAGAATTAAAATAAATTTTCGAACCTGACTTTCTTTATTGCATAAAAAAATTTCGTTTTTATTGGAAACCTGAGACTACCCTTTTTAAAATTGACATTAACGTAGCGTGATACTTTAACCTCGGAATAGGGAGGTGAATTACGCTGTTAACTGAACACTCTATACGATAATACTTCGATTTGACTTATTGAAAGCAAAAAAGAATGATTAAGGTCAATTGGTTGTATTAAAGTCAGATTTAGAAAAAATGTGCAAATCTTCGCTGCAAAAATAACAGGTTATAAGGGCTTGAAGATTAAATAGAACGGCACCCTTCATTAGTTATGATAAAAATGACATCAACAAATGAGTGCAGATCTAGAAAATATATTAATTCATTTGGACTTAGTTTTCTCTGAAGAAAATCTAATGAAAAATCTAAATCTGCTTTAAAATTGCAACACTAGATATTTGCGAAAGAGGTGATTGAAATGAGTTTGACCTATAAATTGATTAATACAATAGAACAATACGAAGAATTACTTGTTATTCCAAATTTAGAAGAAAGAAAAGAATACTTTCGTTACAAAATGATGGTTCCATTTAAGGAAATGTGGAAGTTAATAAATGTCCCTATAAAAGCAAAACAAAAAGATGGTTATGACGTTTTAATGGCTACGAAAATGTTAGGTTATGCAGATATTTCTAACGATAAACAAATTAAACAAGGACTATCTATCTTAAAAGATAACAACGCCTATGAAGTGGCGGAAACTACCATCAAAACATGTATAGAAAAAGCTAATAAGGCAGGCTTGAAAGTGAATGCCGATGAAATAAAAATTGGATTGTATGTTGCGGATCCAAATAAATTGAAACTCCAGAAGGGTTATACAGGATTTGGGGGTATTCCTGGGTTTATCACTGTGAATATATTCCTGAATGATTACAATATACCTAAACTACCCGCTGTTATTGCGCATGAGTTCCATCACAACTTTCGTTTTTCTTATTTCGATTGGGATCATGGAAATGTAACAGTAGGAGATTATCTTGTCATCGAAGGACTAGCTGATTCGTTTGCAAAAGAATTGTATGGAACAGAACAACTAGGACCATGGGTGACTAGTATGGATAAAGACGATTTGAATTATTCAATCTATGTTATTGGAGAAGCTTTAAACATAAAAGGATTTGCAGAAGTCAGTAGTTATATGTTTGGTGATGAGATTGCTAAACAAGAGGGATACCAGCCGGTAGGACTATCATTTTGTGCTGGTTATGCAGTGGGTTATGAAGTTGTTCAGTCTTTCATGAAGAAGCATAACAAAACGATATTTGAAACAACATTACTTTCTAGTGATGAAATTATTCATGGATCCGGCATATTTTCATGAAAATTTGGTGAGGAATAAAATCGTCATTTTATGTACATGAATATAGTCCAAAATATAAGCAATTTGATTTAAATGGTCTGTTAAAAATACTAATAATGATATAGTACCCCCACTATGGACTGTAAATGTCATTGAAAACCTTAAAATATATAAGTGTCTGATATACATAAAAAGGTATCAAATGCAGATGCACTTGATACCTTCTTCAAATAGACTTTCATTCTATTAAACTACTTATTTAAATGACTTCATTAAAGATTTGCCCATTATCATCAAATTGAATGATTTTTAAACGATTCTGCTTTTTAATGAAAATACTTTTATATTGATTTTTACCACTATCATCTGCATATAAAATCACACGTTTGTTAGGATTGTCTGTTTCAATTTTCGCTTCCAATGTGTCGACATCAATTTCATCTACTAATGTTTCATATTCGGGAAAATCAGTTAATTCATTATCAGAAGACTCTGTGCCATCCTCCGAATCATCTGTTGCCTGGTTCTTTGAATTGAAATCAGCTTGATCTTCTGTTTCAACATTATCTTCTGTCGATTTTTCATCGTCTTTTGTTACATCATCAGAGGTTTCAACTTGGCTTTCCTCTGTGCTGGCGTTATTATCTGTACTATTCGATGATTGATCTTGATCATCGTTGCTTGAACAAGCTCCTAAAATGAATAGCATACTTGCAAATAAAATTAATACTACTTTCTTCATGCTGAAAACCTCATTCCATATTGAAATTTTTTTCCCAATACTACATTTAAATACTTTTATCTGGTTTTGTCAACTTTGTTTTGAGCAAATATTTAATCCATTAGATTAAAAGGGAAAAATAACAACGTGGGGATTATAGAGTTCAAAAAATAGATTATTACTCTATTTATCAATCTTTTTTATAAAAAAGAGTACAGAAGCAAGCACAATCACTCCGATAATAGATACATATATGCCGTTAAGATCATCATTGGAGACGCTATAAATAATATTCATCAATAGGAGTAACAGGACAAGGATAGCAAGAATATTAATGATTTTTGATCCTACTATAAACAAAGACGAAACTAGTATAACTATGCCTTTAAAAATATATATCAGAGCATCCAATAGGAAGGAAGTAGTCTTATAAAAGATGTTTTCTTCTCTTTTTCGGTTAGCCACAGCCCGTTCTTTTTGCAATTTTCTTTGTTTAGCTAATTCTTTCTTTGTTTTTCTTTTTCCCAAGTTGTCTTCCTCCCTTTAACGGTGCATTGCCAATAGTCTTTTGAAACATTAGGAAAAGGGACGTTTCTATTCCTTTTCTTTGAATAATTATTATCTGTACCTAGTTTCTACTCTCTTTTTTCGCTGAATCTGTTCCTCCTTCAGTAGATCATGATATCCCGTTTATTGTCAAACGTTTTTTCAAGCGACTTCTGATTTAATTGCGGTTTTTTCTGTCAGAAAAATCAAGGGTATCAATAAAAATTTGAGTTAAGTTTTCCAATATATGAAACCTTGGATCCATAAAAAAATCCCTCCCAAATAACGAAGAGATTTTTTTAGCAATCTATCTGTTCATCTAGCTTCAAAAAGCGCGAATCCCCTGCCAAAATACGGACCAGGTATGATTTAATTTAAGTTCATATTCTTTGTAAGGGGAGCTCATCATATGGTAAAGCATCCCATCTAATACTGTAATAAAAGAAGTAACGATTATTTCTTCGTCAATAAGCTTATTATCTGTGTCGTTTTTTAAGATGGAAAGAACAAGATCGCGAATTCCCTTTTCTACCTTCTTATTTTTAGCTGTTATCAGTTCTTTAAAATTTTCTGGCGGGTAAATACCATACCGTTTGAGAAAAAAACCTTTATCGTTCATGTAGTAGTATTTATTTAATTCAACTAAAATATGGTATAGTTTTTTTTCAGTATGAAAGTTTTCTATAATGTGAGTTTGTCGCTCTATAAATTCTAAATAATCTTCAATAACAAAACTTATAATTTGCTCAAAAAGGTCTTGCTTGCTTTCAAAATAAGCATAAATCGAAGGGGTTTTAATATTTACTTGTAAAGCAATATCTTTAAGTGCCGTTTCCTCGTAACCTTGCGAGGAAAACAGCCTTAAACCTTGTTCCAATATCTTTCTTTTAGTTTTTTCACCTTTTTTCAATTGAATCTCACCTCATTTAGTTTACGTTAATCAGGATATCAATTTTAGGCTTACTATACTAAATATTATACCAAATACTAATGCAAGCTTTTTCCAGTTCTTAGGCTCTTTAAATAAAAACATCCCAAGTAAGACACTTCCTGACGCTCCTATTCCAGTCCATATACCATAACCAATACTAACAGGTATTTCTATTAATGATACTGAAAGAAAGAAAAAACTTAAACCCATACTTAGGAGAAAAAAGATTGTTGGTTTTAACTTTGTAAAACCTTCCGTTAATTTAAGATTTGATGCCGCCAACTTCAAATAATCCTGCGAATACTAAGAATAACCAATACATACTAAACATTACCTCCTACATTTTTGCCTTCTTTAGGTTCATCAACTAATTTTAATCCGATAATACAACTTATTAATAGAACAACTAATACTATCTTAGTAAAGCTCACGGGATCTCCTAAAACTGTCATTCCCACTAAAGCAGTGCCAAAAGCACCAAGACCAGTAAACACCGCATAAGCTGTCGAAACCGGGAGTGCTTTTAATGTTTTAGCGAAACACCAAAAACTAAGAAATAATAATATAAGTGTAGGAATAACAACTTCTATTTTTGTAAACCCCTCTGAAAAACCTAAACCAAGTGCCCAACCAACTTCAAAAATTCCTCCAAGAATTAAATAAAACCATGCCATAATAACTTCTCCTTTCAAAACCTTTAAACTAACTAATGAACGTTAGATTTTTATTCTAAAATTTTTTTCTGAAAATTGTATTGCTATATTATATTTCCTTCTTTAGCCACTCCCTTTTAAGTTAAATTTAACTAACATACGTTAGATTTTATAATAATTATGTGGATTTTGCAAGAGTGAAAGTTAATTTTATCAATCATTTTCAAATGATAGTATTATATAAAGAGAGTAGGTAAAACAAGGAATAATTTCACTATTCCATTCAAAACTGGAATGCCAATGATTGATGACCTCTCGGCTTTTTTATATTCTTGACATTGATTAATATACTGGAGTTTTAAAATTATCCTAATTGAAGGGAGTTTCATCCATGGAAAATTGGGGTTTATACTTTTTTCCTATTTTTTTCGGATTACTTATTTTTGCTGTCATCATTTTTTTCGTCATATATATTGTGAAAGAATCGAGAAAAAAGATGCGCATTTCTACATATTTCGGTTTAAAACGTGCAAAAGTGAAGTTTAAAATATTTGATACCTCCGTTATGCATAGTCTATTTGTGTTTCCCAAAAGACAATATGAGGTAGTATATCGATTAGAAACAGAAGAAGGGAAGATTGCTTTCACTTTAGATGAACGTTTAAAAGTAGAAACTAATTCTAGAAAAGAAGGTAGTGAAATTATCTCGTTTAGACGTTTTAAACCGGTAATTTTTTTTGAAGGAGACAAAGCTATAAATGGGGAGTGTTCGGTCAAAATATATAGAAAACGCTAAAAAGGCATTGAAAAACAGCCTCTCTACAGATCACAATACAGAGGGCTGTTTTTATAAGGAATATTTTTTATTCTATCTCAAACTCGAAATCTTCTATTTTAACCACTTGATTATTTTTATCTATCTTTTTCAAAACTTCATCTTGTTCTAGCGTAATGGATAAGACTAATGAAAATGTACTATTAGGTTGTAACACGCAGCTGTTTCTTCATCCATCGGCAATCATTCTGCATTATGAAAAACAACTGAACATCCATCGGGCGCCACTCCGCATAATAGAAAATGACTCAGCATCCATCGGGCGCCACTCCGCATAATAGAACACGACTCAACATCTGTCGTCCGCCACTTTACATAACAGAACACGCCCCAGCATCCAGTTGAATAAAATTTGACGTTTACTTTGTTCTCATGTAATATTTTGAATTAATTGTTCCTAAATTTTCCTTTAAGAACAATAAAAAAACTTAAGAAAAGAAGGTGGAAGAAGTTGAAGATTAAGTTGACAGGAGATTTTGCCGAGGTACTCAATGGAATAAATGAACTGCAAAAAAACATTCAGTTTGAGATTTCGGAGTCGGCAGATATTGAGTTGATTTGTAAGCGCACACAAGAAGAGCATGATATCTCCATTTTCTACGAAGATGGGAAAGGTGAGATTGCTTATAGACATACAAATCAATTCTTTCGGGCATTTAGTATGGTAATCGAAAAAATTCAAAAAGGAGAAACTGATTTTTCGATTAAGGAGAAAGGGCAATTTAAAACGGTTGGTCCGATGTTTGATTTTTCCAGAAATGCTGTTATGAGGCCAGATAGTTTTTACGAAATGATTCGAATGCTTGCGATGATGGGCTTTAATTCTGCAATGTTATACATGGAAGATACGTATGAAGTGAAGGAAGAACCGTATTTTGGTTATATGCGGGGAAGATATTCACAGGAAGAATTGAAGCGATTGGATGATTATGCACACCAGTTTGGGATTGAACTTATACCTTGTATTCAGACACTTGCTCATCTGGAAGAGTTTTTAAAATGGGATGCAGCTTACCGTTATAAAGATACTAGAGGAGCTTTACTTTTGGAAAGCGAAGAAACGTATCAACTACTTACAAATATGATTCAATCGGCTTCAAGTCCCTTTAGAAGTAAGCGTATTCATATCGGGATGGATGAAGCTGAAGAACTCGGGCGGGGTATATTTTTAAATAAACATGGTTATAAGCCGAGGTTTGAATTAATGGCAAAGCATTTAGATAGAGTTTTACAAATAACAGATGAGTTGGGATTAGAAGCAGTAATGTGGAGCGATATGTTCTTAAAACTTGCTTCCGAAACAGGGGATAGGTATAGTAAGACGACTGAAATTCCCGACTATATTATTGAACAAACACCGAAGCAAATCCAATTAATGTATTGGCAATATAATGCAACGGAAATTGATCACTATAGACAAATTATTGAACAACATAAAGCATTTAATAAAAAGCCTGCCTTTGCAGGAGGTATCTGGATTTGGAATACGTTTGCAACAAATTACCAGTTATCTTTAAAAGCGAGCAATGCGGCGCTTCAAGCTTGTAAAGAGCAAGAAGTTGATGATGTTTTTGTAACGCTTTGGGGTGATGACGGTATAGAAAATAACCCTTATACAGCCCTTTTAGGATTACAATACTATGCAGAGCATGCGTATGCGGATGAATTAGACGAAGAAAAACTTTATGAACGAGTAGCGTTTTGTACAGGGATACCTGCGGAGAAGTATTTGCTGTTAAATAAATTAGACACACCTCCTGGAGTAGAAAAGGGGAATCTTGAGCAAACAAATCCATCCAAGTTTTTATTATGGCAAGATGTATTGTTGGGGGTTTTTGATAAACATATTGAAGGTCTTGATATGGATAGTTATTATGAGGAGCTTGCAACTAAAATTGTAAATATTAGGAATAAAACTGATCAACTTGATTATATTTTTGACGTACCGGAAAAGCTTAGTAGAGTACTAGCTTTAAAAGCGGGAATTGGTGTTAAGTTAAAAGCTGCTTATGATAAACGGGATCAAGATGAATTAAAAGAAATCGCCAATGAAATTATTCCGGAAATTATGACTCGAGTGAAAGAGCTTAGAAGTGCACACCGTTATCAATGGTTAAAAATGAATAAACCGTTTGGATGGGAAGTAATCGATATTCGTTATGGTGGTTTATTAAACAGGCTTGATACGGCAACTACAAGGGTGAATGACTATCTCAACGGAGAAATTGATATTATTGACGAACTTGAACAGGAACGTCTGTATTATTCGCCAGGTGTAAAAGATTCTACTAGTCTAGGTTGGTGTAGTTATTATTACCGTATGGCATCACCGAATGTATTCTTCCATGTACTGCCAATCTATTAGTGAAGGAGTAAGCGAAAAAATGTGTCAACAGCAATATGATCTTTTCGTCGGGTGTTACGGTGCCAAGACAGATGAGACGATTCATTGGTTAAATTTTGATGCTCGATATGGAATGTTAAGGATAATAAATTCATTCAAGGGGATAGAGAATCCATCATTCCTAGCAGTTAATAAGAAGAAAAGTCACTTATACGCCATTAGCGAGAAAACGAACGGTGAGGTAGTCAGTTTCCAGTGGTGTGAACGTCTCGGAACACTCAAGGAAGTAAAAAGACAGCCAACTAACGGTGGGCCATGTTATCTGGAACATGATGAACATGCTTTATTTACTGCAAATTATGGGAATGGAAGTGTAATTGTTCATTCCTTAAAAGAAAATGGGGAAATTGGAAACGAAATAGGTTTTTATCAAACTAATTCGCCCCAGCAGTCGGACTCTAAAGTACATGCAATAAGGAATATTCCTAATACACCTTATTATCTTGCAACAGATTTAGGATTAAATAAACTAAACTTTTTTAAACATAATCATTCAACAGGAGAGTTAACGTTTCTTTTTGATGAGCAAGTACCGGATGGATCTGGACCTCGTCATGTAGCTTTTCATCCGACATTACGTGTTTTTTATATTGTGAATGAATTTAATTCAACGGTTTTAACGTATATGTATGATGAAAATCTGCAACAAATGGAGCTACTCCAAACATTGCCGACGATATATGATAATTTCCAACATGCAAATTATGGAGCAGATATCCATATAACAAGATCAGGAAAATTCGTCTATACTTCTAATCGGGGTCATGATTCGATTACAGCTTATAAAGTATTAAACGATGGGACTTTGGCATTCATTTCTCATACTAAAACGGAAGGGCAGTGGCCAAGAAATTTTATAATAATGCCTAATGATATTTATGTTTTAGTCGCAAATGAACAATCAAATAATATTATGGTCTTTGAAATTTTAGAAGATGGTAGTTTACAACGAACGGGTCATCGATTTCATGTAAATAGACCAGTTTGTTTACACGTAGTTGAATAAAAACATCGGTTTCTAGGAGAAAAAATAAAAATTTCATCTATTTTTGAACATAAACATCATAATGTTATAAGATAATGTTGATTTATTTTCTGAATAGTAGTATTATAATATACAAGTTGAAAACGCTTACTGTTTTTCACGCTTAGATTTCATTTTAAAACTAGAAACAGGGGGGATGAGAAAGTCTTATTTTAGAGGATGTTCAAAAAGTCCGGTAAAAATGACACTGCACATGGGGAACTTCGACTAAATACCGACACGTCCTGTGTCGAACGTCGAAGTCACCACATCCTGTGGAAGCTCGTTGGCTTGTTTCTCTGCTCCTTGAAAAAGGAAAGCACTTTTTCTGCGTGCAAGAACGTATGCTCATGTATCTAAATGCGGCAGGGGATCTTCCGTTAAAACCGCCCACGTCCTGTGGGCAACACGGAAGTCATCACATCCTGTGAAAGTCC
>NZ_JBPPZG010000053.1:9931-20130 GCF_051918545.1 Pseudogracilibacillus amylolyticus (SeqCode)
CTGCGCCGCCTTGAACTTTCGACGCACAGGACGTGCTAGTGTCGGCGTTGCCACAGGACGTGGCGACTTTAGCCGACTTGGTCCTTTTTATCCTCCTTTTTGAACACGCAGTTTTATACAGAGAGAAGGTTGCACGCTAAATAGTTGAATAATTTTAAGGAGGGTAATTTGTGAGAATTAAAAAGAATTTATTGCTATTAATTGCTTTATTGGTCTTATTAGCCTTAGCTGCTTGTGGAGGAAATAAGGAAGCGGGATCAGATGCTGATGATAACGGTTCCTCTGGAGACAGCAATGTAAACCCAACTGGTATGCCAATTGTTGATGAAAAAATAGACATGAAAATTTTCGCGAACAAACCGGCACAAAACGAGGATAATGATTGGAATGACATTTTAATTTGGAATCATTATCGTGATATGACAAATATTACTGTGGAATGGGAATCAATTAATCCTGATGCACTTGAAGAAAAAAGAAACTTAGCACTTGGTAGTGGTGATTTGCCGGATGTATTTTTCTTATCACAATTGACGAATGCTGACTTATTAAAATATGGCGGACAAGGATCTTTCTTACCGCTTAATGATTTGATTGAAGAATATGCACCAAATTTAACGGAATTGATGGAAAATGATCCAAGTATTCGTAAAGCAATTACTTTCCCGGATGGGAATATTTACTCCATGCCATCATTAATCGAAGACGACTTTTTATCCCTACGTTTAAGTGCACGACCATGGATTAATGAGGACTGGCTGAAAGAATTGGACATGGAAATCCCTGAAACAACTGGGGAGTTTTATGAGTATTTAAAAGCAGTAAAAGAACTAGATCCGGTTGGTGACGGAAAAACGGTACCATATGGTGGTACTGATATTGCGGAGTTAGTGCAATGGTTAGCCGGTTCGTTTGGCGTCATGAATCATGGTGCGTCGAATACGAATATCGATTTGGATCCAGATGATCCTAGTAAAGTTCGTTTCTATGCAATTACGGATGAGTATAGACAATTATTAGAATATATTCATATGTTATACGATGAAGGTTTAATTGAGCAAAATATCTTTTCAATCGAATGGGGTCAGTTTTTGGCCAATGCATCAGATAACTTATACGGAAGTATGATTTTCTATGATCCTATTGAACTCTTTGGTGAAGAAATTGGTTCACAATATAATAGTCTTGCTGCTTTAGAAGGACCTGAAGGATATAAAGACTATAATAAACTTTCACCATCTGTTTGGGAAACTTCAAGCTTTGTTATTACAAGTGAAAATGAAAATCCAGAAGCGGCAGTCCGTTGGATGGATTACTTCTATAGCGAGGAAGGCGCCAAGCTTTACTATATGGGTGTAGAGGGAGAAACATATGAGGAAGATGGCGGAGAAATTAAGTACATGGATCATATTTTAAATCCTGAAGGGGATATGACGTTTGAACAAGCAATAGCAAAACAGTTAACTTGGTTAGGTGCTATTAGTGGAATAATTAAAGCGGACTACTTCCAAGGTGGAGAAACTGCACCTCAATCGATGGAAGCGGCTGAGAAAATCGAACCCTATATACCAGATGAAATATGGCCAAGATTTACATTTACAGAAGAAGAAAACAAAGTACTTGAAGCAACTGGATCCGATGTAGATAAGTATGTTGAAGAAATGCGTGATAAATTTATTAGTGGAGACGTAGATTTTTCTCAATGGGATAGCTATGTGGACACAATTGAAAAAATGGGTGCTTTAGATGAATTAATGGAGGTTTATCAAGCAGCATTCGAAAGATATCAAGAAAATTAAATGGTAGAAATAAACAAAGGGGGGGCTCCCCTCCCCTTATTTATTTGGAAAATTTATAGTCTAATAGACTTGTGTAAGAGGGGGCGTGCAATCAGATGGAATTGCAACAAGAAAAGGAAAGTCTAAATCGAATGGAATTGCCACAACAAGAAAAAGAAACGTTAAAACGTAAAAGTAGAACGTATGCAATCAAAAAGAATTTGTTAAGAAATTGGCAATTATATGTATTTCTTTTACCTGCTTTAACTTATTTTTTTATTTTTCATTATATTCCCATGTATGGTGTACAAATTGCATTTAAAGATTACTTTGCAAACTTAGGAATATTCGGAAGTCCTTGGGTTGGTTTTGAGCATTTTGAGCGATTTTTTAATTCGTATTATTTTTGGCGTTTATTAAAAAATACCATTATTTTAAATGCATATGGTTTATTGTTATTTCCACTTCCAATCATTTTTGCCCTATCGTTAAATGAATTAAAAAATGGAGCTTTTAAAAAGTGGGCACAAACATTAACCTATGCACCACATTTTATCTCTGTAGTAGTTGTTGTCGGGATGCTAATTGCATTTTTAGATCCAGTTACAGGTTTAGCTAATCATGCGATTCGGTGGTTAGGTTTTGATTCAGTTCCATTTTTGACGAGTCCAGATTGGTTTAGACATATATATATTTGGTCAGGTCAATGGCAGACTCTCGGTTGGAGTACCATTATTTATTTGGCCGCTTTAGCTGGAATAAATCCTGAGTTACATGAAGCCGCTAAAGTTGATGGTGCAACAAGATTACAAAGAATATTACGAATTAATCTACCAGGCATTATGCCGACAATAGTTGTTTTATTTATATTAAATATGGGAAATTTCATGCAAATAGGTTTCGAAAAAGTGTTGTTAATGCAAAATACATTAAACTCCGAAACATCAGATATTATTCAAACATTTGTTTATGAGACAGGGCTATTAGAAGGCCGCTATAGTTTCGCTGCAGCTATTGGATTATTCGAATCAGCAATTAATATTGTTTTGCTCATTACCGTTAATCAGATAGCTAGAAAGGTTAGTGAGAATAGTCTATGGTAAGGAGGAAAAAGGATGCGTAACTTTAGTTTGTCTGATAAAGCATTTGAAAGAATCAATTTTATTTTTGTATTAATGATCACTTTAATCATTGTTTATCCGCTTATATTTGTAATTAGTGCTTCCATCAGTGACCCACATGCTGTAAATACAGGAAAAGTGTGGCTTTGGCCTGTCGATGTTACATTTGATGGTTTTATACGAGTCTTTCAAAATAAAGCAATTTGGATTGGCTATAAAAATACAATTATTTATACATTAGTAGGTACAGCTATTCACTTGTTTATTTTATTGCCATGTGCGTATGCTTTGTCGAGAAAAGAATTAATGGCAAAAAAGTTTTTTTTATGGTTTATTTTATTCACGATGCTTTTCAATGGAGGATTAATTCCTACATATCTTGTCGTAAGAGGATTAGACATGATAAACACCATGTGGGCAATTGTTATCCCCGGTGTTGTAGGTGCTTGGTCCATCCTAGTTGCACGGTCTTTCTTTCAACAAACGATTCCTGATCAGTTAGTTGAAGCTTCTAAAATTGATGGAGCCAGTGACTTTTACTTATTTATTAGAATTGTATTACCTTTATCGTTACCAATCATTGCAGTGATGGCGTTATTCCATGCGGTAGCTTTATGGAACCAATATTTTAATGCATTGATTTACTTATCAGATGAAGAATTATTTCCTTTACAATTAATCTTACGGCAGATTTTAATTTTAAACGAAGTTAGTGCTGATAGTGCCGCATCTGCAGCGGGTGCTGCTCAATCATTTGCTGATCAAGTAAAAACGGCATCACTTGTAAAATATGCTGTCATTATTGTGTCGGCTTTACCATTATTAATTGTCTATCCATTTTTACAACGCTTTTTTGTAAAGGGAGTTTTAATCGGATCTGTGAAAGAATAATGTTAAGGATATGAATTAGGAGGAAACATCATGCACGGATTTATCGCAGGGTATTATAAATTTAGTGTTTGGGCAATGAAATTAGCGTATGTAAATTTATTGTGGACTATTTTTACGTTACTTGGCTTCGGTGTCTTTGGATTTATGCCTGCAACAGTTGCAATGTTTTCTGTCATAAGAAAATGGAATATGGGGGAAGAGGATATTCCGGTTTTCAAAACTTTTTGGGATACTTACCGGAAGGAATTTTTTAAAGCAAATGGGCTAGGTATCATTTTATTTATAATTGGCTATATTCTTGTGATTGAATTTCAAATTTTAAGACTGCAAGAAAATATCATATATTTCATCGTAAGCTTTGGTGTATTAGCTGTTTTTATTTTATATGCCATCGTTTTAACTTATTTCTTTCCGATCTATGTTCATTTTAATTTAAAAATAACAGACTATTTAAAGTGGCCGTTCATTATCGGGGTTGTGCATCCGATATTAACTTTATTTATGATGGGCGGATTCGCTGCAATAGTTTATGTAACTTATATAACAATACCTGCTATTTTATTTTTCTTTGGAGGTAGTGTCACAGCTTATTTCATCATGTGGGGTGCTTCAAAGACCTTTGAAAAATACGAAATAACTGAAGCTTAAAAATACTAATTGAATTGATTATAGCGGTACTAAAGGGGCACTAGACATGAAACAGATTATTAAAAATGCAAAATTACCAAACGGTCAAAAAAGAGATATTGTCATAATAAAGGGAAAAATAGTAGAGGTTGTTTCCGATTGGACTGGGGATGGAGAGATTATTAACCTACCTGAAAATGTCTATGTTTCTCCAGGATGGATCGATTTACATACTCATTCTTTTCCAAAATATGAACCGTATTGCGCTTTTCCAGACGATATTGGATACAAAACTGGTGTGACTACAGTCGTCGATGCGGGAAGCTGTGGCTCGAATGATATTGGTGATTTTTTTAAGATGTCTGAGCAATGTATTACTCGCATATTCGCTTTTTTAAATGTATCTTCAGTTGGCTTAAAAGTAAGAAATGAATTAGCTGATATGTCTAGGTTATCTTTAGAGGCCATTTTAAAGGCAAATGAAAAACATTCCGATTTTATTGTCGGTTTAAAAGCGAGAATGAGTGCTAGTGTTGTCGGGAACAACGGTACACTACCATTAGAAATGGCGAAAAACTTTTCTAGAAAAATTAAGAAACCGTTAATGGTTCACATCGGGAGTGCTCCGCCAAAATTAGTCGATATAATCAGCCTGTTAGAGCAAGGTGATATTATCACTCATTGCTATAATGAAAAAACAGATAATCATCTGTTTAACGATTCCGGCATAATCAAAAAAAGGATTAAAGAAGCAATTGATCGAGGTGTTTATTTAGATGTTGGGCATGGTACTTCCAGTTTTTCTTATCCAATAGCTAAAAGAGCAAAAGCGGAGAATATTAATTTCCATAGTATTAGTACGGACATTTATGAACGAAATAAAGTAAATGGTCCAGTTTACAATATGGCAACAACTTTATCGAAGTTTTTAGCTTTAGGATATTCATTGGAAGAAGTAATTCATTCTGTGACGGAGATGCCTGCTAAAATAATAAATAAACGAGAAATTGGGACGCTTCAAAAAGGGGCACTTGCAGATTTAACTTTTTTTACGGTTGAGGATAGTGATGTAATTCTTAAAGACTCAATGGGAAATGAATTACTCGCAGAAAACCTGGTGAAACCATATGCCGTTATGATAGGTGGGAAATATTATGAATGTAGCACAAATGAATTTAAAGAAGGTTATAAATGCCAGCGGTAAAATGAGTATACTAGGTGTCTCAACTATTTCAGATGACGTCTTGGAGGCAATGAAAATAGGGGCTTCGAATTTTTATGAAATGGATCAGTTATATGAAGAATCAGGTAAAATTGTCTCGCGATATATGGGAACAGAAACCGCTATAATTACAAACTCAGCATCAGCGGCAATTGCCCTTGCTGTTGCAGGCTTTGTAACGCAAGGGGATACTTATTTAGTAGAACGCCTCCCATCAGTCCCCTTAACGAAAGAAATTATTATAATGAAAGGGCATATGATTGACTATGGTGCTCCAGTTAGTACGATGATACAATTAGGTAGAGGATTAGTAAAAGAAGTCGGATATGCAAATGGATGTAGTTTACAACAAATAGAGGCTGCAATTACAGAGCAAACTATTGGGATTATTTTTATTCAATCCCATCATACAGTTCAAAAAAATATGCCTAATTTACATGATGTAAGTAAACTAGCTTATCAAAAGCAAATTCCATTAATTTTAGATATAGCTGCTGAAGAAAACATAGCCGGATATGCTGAAATAGCGGAAGTAATCATTGTGAGCGGCTCAAAGGCAATTGAAGGACCGACATCTGGAATTTTAGCAGGTAGGAAAAAATATGTTACGTTTGCAAAACAACATCTTCAGGGAATAGGTAGAGCTATGAAAATTGGAAAAGAATCCATTTTAGGTCTATTAAAAGCGCTGGAAAATTTTCCTGAACATAAAATGTCCAAACAAGAACAGATGATAATTTTAGATTGCTTGATGGAGTTAGAAAAAATCAATGGGGTAAAGGTGTCTGTTCATCAAGATGAATCAGGTCGTGACATTTATCGTGCTCGAATTCAAATAGATGAAACATCAACAAAATTATCTGCAGTAGAACTGACTAAAAGCTTACGAAATGGGAATATCGCTATTTATACAAGAGATTATTATGCAAATATCGGATATTTTGACATTGACCCACGAGCATTATCGAGACAAGATGTTGAATATATTGTGACTAGAATAAAACAATTATTAGGGGTTTGAGTTATGATAGATAAACGTTTCTACAATAATAAAATTTGTTTAAATGTTCTTGCAGGCAATGTAGATAATGCAAAAGAAATTTACGATATGACAGAAGGACATGTAGTGATAGGTTTATTAGCCGCAAACTATGAAACTGTTGATCAAGCAGTAAAAGAAATGACAATGTATAAAGAAGCAATTGATGGCGCTATTTCAATTGGATTAGGTGCTGGTGATCCGAATCAATGGAAGAAAGTTGCGCATATTAGCCGAGAAATGGCTGCCGAACATATTAATCAAATCTTTCCGGCAGTAGGATATACGAAGGCAATGACAAAAAATGAATCAACATTTATTAATTGTCTTGTAAATCCGTTAGATAAATTAGGGTATGTAAATATCGCAACAGGACCTCTTTCTACAAAAAAAGCTCCTGCGAAAGTTCATCTTTCAACTGCGATCGCACTTATTCGAGAAATGGGTGGAAATTCGGTTAAATTATTTCCAATGAATGGACTGCAAAATAAAGCAATGTACAAGGAAATTGTGAAAATTTGTGCTGAAGAAAATTTTGCTATTGAACCAACAGGGGGAATTGATCTAGAAAATTTTGAAGAAATTGTTGTGATTGCTCTTGAAGCAGGAGTGAAGCAGATAATCCCACATGTATACTCTGCAATTATCGATGGTAGCACAGGTAAAACCAATGTAGAAGATGTCAAACAACTATATGAAATAGTAAAAAGAGTTGGGTTATAATATGAAAGATAAAATAAAAGCTTTTGGAGAAGTTATGATGAGGTTGGAAGTACCAAATTATTTAAAATTGGAACAATCTCAATCACTAAATGTTTCTTACTCTGGAACAGGTGTGAATGTATTGAGTGCTTTAAGTAAATATGGACATCATACATCACTTATTACGAGGTTACCTGCCAATAGTCTTGGCGATGCGGCCATTGCCTCGATTAGATCATCAGGAGTATCAACAGAAGATATCGTTCGCGGTGGAGAATATTTAGGAATGTATTTTCTTGAAAATGGATTTAGTATTAGACCATCGAAAGTAACGTATTCGAACCGAAAGGAAAGTAGTTTTTGTACCGCCTCATTAACAGATTTTAATTTAGAAGCTATCTTACACAATACAAAAATGATTCACTTTTGTGGAATTGCTTTGCCAATATCGGAGCGAACGAGAACTAATGCACTGCGGGTTGCAGAAGAAGCAAAAAAGCTAGGAATACCAATTGTATTCGATTGTAATTATCGACCTAAATTGTGGGAAAGCCAAAGGAACAAGGCAAAAGAAATATATGAAGCAATGTTACATCTTTCAGACATTTGTTTTATGTCAGAAAAAGACGCAATCCTTTTGCTAGGTTTGGAAACGAATGAATTGGATCAACAGAAG
The DNA here is from genome assembly GCF_051918545.1 of Pseudogracilibacillus amylolyticus (SeqCode). Lineage (NCBI taxonomy): Bacteria > Bacillati > Bacillota > Bacilli > Caryophanales > Bacillaceae > Pseudogracilibacillus > Pseudogracilibacillus amylolyticus (SeqCode). The sequence continues at coordinate 17,988 of NZ_JBPPZG010000053.1, forward strand.
CAAATTGAAGATGTAATACCAAAGGTTGCAAGGAAATTTCACATAACTACAATCGCCGGGACTATTAGAAAAAATGATCAAAATGAAAATGAAATTGTCAAAGGGTTTATCTATGATAATAATCGATTTACGTATTCTAGAAACTACATATTCAACATAGTTGATCGAATCGGAGCAGGCGATGGATTTACAAGTGGTGTCATGCATGGAATGTTAAAGAAGTTGTCTTTAAAAGATACAATTGAATTTGCAACTGCTTCAGGCGTTTTAGCTCATACTACATATGGAGATGTGCCAGTATGCTCAAAGGAAGAGGTGTGGAATTTAGTCCACAAAAAATTAGAGGCGAATTTAGAAAGGTAGATAGATGATGAAATTAACCCTAAAAAAAGGTCCACTTTATATACAGTTGGAGGAAATATTAAAAGAACGGATTATTAGCGGGAAATATCCGAAAAATACATTAATTCCGTCAGAACAAGAGTTAAAAGATGAGTTTGGTGTAAGTATTATAACCGTTCGCCGAGCAGTCGAACAACTCGCACAACAAGGATATGTTGAAAAACGCAGTGGTATTGGGACAACTGTACTTGAAAATAATGCAATTTCTAAATTATCAAAGGGACAGCGTTTTTCAGAGTACCTACTGGATGAGGGCAATGAGTTAAGCAAAGAATTTGTTGAACTGTCTGTTATTGACGGGTCTAGTCATTCTATTTTGAAGGATTATTTTGATATGAAATTAAATTGTATAGAACGTCTTTACAAATTAAATGGTCAACCATACATTCATTTTAAACATTATATTCCACAAAATATCATTTTACCGGATAACCATGAGCATTTGCAAAACTCATTATATGAAATTATGTACCAACAAGGTATTAGGTTTCACCGTTTTAAGGACGAATTTGGTGTTGGAACACCGAGTGAAATTATTGCTGAGATGTTGCAAATTGAACAAAAACCATTACTGCAAAGATTTCGATTTTCATTTGATATAAATGGTAATTTAGCGGAATATTCCGAAGCCTATTATAATACAGATGTTCATCGTTACGTTGTAAACTTTGATATGTAAAGTTATTTTTTATTATTGAATGTTGTTTGGGAGGAATGAAAATCGGTGGAAGTTGTAAAGGTGGATAATTACGATGAAATGAGTGAAAAAGCAGCCGATATGGTAGTAGACACTTTAACTCAAGCTAAAGAACCAGTCTTGGGGTTTGCGACTGGTGCTACTCCGGAAAAATTATATGAAATTTTAGTCGAAAGAAATATTCGCAAAGAAATTTCATTTCAGCAAGTGAAGACATTTAATTTAGATGAGTATGTAGGATTAGGAGAAAATGATCCTAATAGTTATCGTTATTATATGAATGAGAAATTGTTCCATAAAGTAGATATTGAAATGGAAAATACGTATATTCCAAACGGATTGGCTACTTCTCTGGATAAAGAATGTGAAAGATATGAGCAAAAAATTCAAAAGGCTGGAACCATTGATTTGCAACTATTAGGTTTAGGGTTGAATGGACATATCGGATTTAATGAACCAGGTTCTGCCTTTGAATCCAAAACGCATGTCACTCAATTAGATAAGTCTACAATAGAAGCAAATGCGCGGTTTTTTAAAAGAGTAGAAGATGTCCCTACGAAAGTGATCACGATGGGAATAGGAACAATTATGAAGGCAAAACAAATACTTCTTTTAGTTCAAGGTGAAAAGAAAGCAGATATACTGAAAAAAGTAATTTATGGCGAGGTAACGGAAGATATACCTGCATCTATCTTACAACGGCATCCTAAAGTAACTTTAATTACGGATATACGTATTTAAAAATATTTTCTAAATATAAAAATTGTCTAAAACATATCACACTATTGTGATGTGTTTTTTAGTGAGTTTTTGGCTGTGACAAAAGTTCTTTAATTATAGAGAAATCCGAACCTATAATTCAAATAACTGCAATAAAATCTATATAAGTTCAGATTTATCTTTATGCCACATTTAATATTTTCCATAAACTGTTCAGTAACTTAGGTTAATTTGCTCTGTAAATATTTAAACAAAGTTGTGATATAAAATACCGCTACGGAAATACACTGCGCTTTCCGTGGGCGGCTGATGAGCCTACTCGTC
>NZ_JBPPZG010000054.1:0-19908 GCF_051918545.1 Pseudogracilibacillus amylolyticus (SeqCode)
CTATTCAAATAAAAGGTTTATATAATAGTGGTATGATAGATATAGAATTAACCGGTAGGGGTTTGCCCTACAAAGGAGGATACGATGAGCGAAAATAATGCAGGTTGGGATGCAATTGATCAAGCGATGGAAAAGATTTATGGTGATCAAGAACCGAAACATTTCGGAACATTGATTTCATATCAGCTAGGCGGAAATGATCCTTTAGAAGGTATTAGTGTATACGACGCGAAAGAACCAGTTGAACATTGGCATTACGTGACATATGGATTTTCTGAACTGTTTGAAAAAGAGTTAGAGGATATGGAGTATAGTGGATATGGATTTGAGTTAACTTTTAGGTTGGAAAAGGAGAATAATGAAACCGAGCCACCGAACTGGCCTTTAAATCTATTGCAGAATTTGGCAAGATACGTATTTAATAGTGGTAATTTTTTTAGAAACGGGGATTATATGGATGCAAATGGTCCAATAAGTCTTGAATCAGATACAGAATTAACTGCGCTTGCATTTATCTATGATTCTGAGTTACCGGAGATAGAAATCCCAAATGGGAAGGTTGAATTTATTCAACTTGTCGGAGTAACAGCGGATGAATTAGAAGCTATGCAAATATGGAATACACTAGGTGTTTTACATGTATTCGAAGAGTATATGCCAAAGTACACTACTGATTTGTATCGTGAATCACTTCTTCGCCATTCAAAAATAGGGGAAGCTATTCAAAAAGGTAGCGAAAGAGAAGGATCAAATACTGGATTCTTATTTAATGACCAAGTCACATGGACACCAGCTAAAAAGTTTTTATTTAAAAGAACTCCTGCAGTGTTGACGATTGGTGCCAAGCAAGCAAAAACAATTGGAAAGATTATTAGAGGGCGTATCGTAAAAGGTGAACCACTTAGATTAGTAAGTAATGAAGCGACAGTTATTTTTATGTTTGAAGACGAGTTACAAGTTACAGAAAATGAAGACCAAATTGAGATTACTCTTAATGAAAATGCGGTTGAGCAACTCGTTGCACAACTTGAACCAATAGAAAAAACATTTTCCCTACCTTCCATAGAATCTGTTGTTTTTAAAATTGTAAAGACAGAACTGAAAGATTCAGATGGAAATGTTGTGGATACGATTGGATAATTGATAGGGTGGATAAATATGATTAAGATTAAAAGTCATTACTTTAGTTTACATGAGCAAAAGACAAGTAAGGTAACGAATAGCGGTTAATCGTTCCCCAATACGATGAACTCAGTAACCAAGGTAACGAATAGCATCTAATCGTTACCTAAAACAGAGAAACTAACGATTGAGGTAATGATAATGTAAAACACTTGTTTTTAAGGAATATTATTTTCTTGAGGAGTGTTTTTTTCGTTTGGGTGTTGAGGTCTTGGTCGTTGCTTTCTTGTATAATTTGTTTCAAAGACTTCGACAATAATAACGATTGTTCCAATTATATGATAATAATTTCAGGATAAGCTATTATTAATTTAACTAAAATTTTTGGAGACAGTCCCCAATAAAAGGATGTGAATGCGGTGTATAATTTTGGAATGTTGACACAAAGTGATCGAGATAAAATAATGGAATCTTTAGGTGAAGATCAAAAAAAGTTTTTGATGTACTTTTTAAAGCGGGGAAAACGATCGGCTTTTGCGAATATAATGGCAAAGGAAAAAGCAGGTTTTGGACAAGGACGAGGGGATACAGGGGACATAGCCAACCAATGGGAGTTGTTAGACTTTATAGATGCTGGATCAAATTGGCGAGATGAATCAACTTTATTTTGTGAGTGTAATCGAAAACTGAGATATCAATACGTTGTGCAAAATCGGAAGACAGATGAAGTGAAAAAATTTGGGATTACCCATTTTGAATTGCATACTGGAATACCTTCGTTTCTAGCTAAACAAATTTTAAAAGGATTGGAAAAAATAGATTTTGAATTAGATGAAGTTTTGCAAAAAATATCCAATGGTTGGGATCTAAAAGATGAAGGTATTTTCAATATCCCGTCTGAAATTGATATTCCTAATGATATACAAAATCATTTTGACTGTGATATACCTCTATTAGAAAGGCAAATTAGTAGGTTAAAACAAATGGTTTTAAATTTCGAGGTGGAGATGGAACGTAAGTGCAGGGAGGAACAACTTAGAGAACAAGAAAGAGTTAAAAAGGAAAAAGAATCTATTCTTGAAAAATTAAAACAAGAAACTGTTAATTCCGAATGGTGGCAAGGGTTAAGAAATGGAATAAATACTTCATTATCGGAAGATTTACAACTTGGCATTATCTTGTATTTAAGAGGTTTAAAAACGGATGTAGTAAAAGCAAGTGATATTTGTGATGAATTAATAAGCTATCACGGGGCTCCTAGTAATTTACTTCCAAGTGGAATGTATCGAATTTTTCCTGACGTTTGTTTATTTTTAGAAGAGCTATCTGATTTAGGTAGACTCAAATCTATTGAAAAGCGAGTCGGTCAAGGAGTATATCAAATAGTTGATCCGCATTTACTTGTATAATTTTGATGATTTTCGGGAGACAGCCTAGGGTAAAGCAATTAAATTCTTGAAAAATATAATAGGAAAGCAGTATTAAATAAATAAAAGAATTAAAACAATATTTAAAAATAGATGCCTGTTAATCAATTTGTTCATTGCATTAAAGTGGGGTTATTAACCGAAGAAACGATTTCCGTTCGATACAATCTAATAGCCAAGAGCAAGTAAAATCTAGATGGTGTTTACTGTTAGCTGTCGGTATATTAAACTAATGTTTATGAATATATGTTAGTCCTATATTAATAACAAACTTAAACACATCATTTTTAACGGTACGTCTATAAATGAAAATCAATGTTAATCGAGTTCAAGAAAATATAATTACGTCAATTTATAGTATTAAATTATTAGAGGATGTGAATGTATGAATACGATTAGAAATATTTACTGTGTGGGAAGAAATTATGTAGAACATGTGAAGGAATTACAAAATAAAATACCGGATAAACCGGTGATTTTTAGTAAAACAACCCATTCATTAGTAAAAGCTGATGGGTCTTTAATTGAGTTACCAAATAACAAAGGAGAAGTGCACTATGAAGTGGAGCTAGTTGTTAAAATGGGAGAAGATTATGCACCGAAAAAAGCAGTTGATCAACTTATTGATGAAATGGCGATTGGTTTGGATTTAACGCTAAGAGATGTTCAGCAAGGGTTAAAGGAGCAAGGGTATCCGTGGCTTTTGTCAAAAGGATTCCGAAATTCAGCGATTATTAGTGAGTTTATCTATTTCCCGGGGTTGGATGAATGTAAAAAACAAAATTTCTCATTGAGAATAAATGATAAAATAGTGCAAGAAGGTAATATTGCACAAATGATGTTTGATATGGAAAGTTTACTACGTTTTATAGGAGATAATTTAGGGTTGGGAAAGGGAGATATTATTTTTACTGGCACCCCATCAGGTGTTGGTCCGCTTAACAATAGGGATCATCTATCACTGAGATGGGGCCAGCAAGAACTCGGTAGTTGTACAATAGGATTAGAATGAGATAAACAAGTGTGCAGAAGCAGATCTGCTCCTGCTACGTTTATCAACTTTACTACTACATTACAAAAAACCTAATTAAAGTATGTAGCCCCACGACTGAATAATAGATGTGGGGTATTTGACTGCTTACTTTTCTGTACTACTTCTTTTCCCCCACCAAGTTGCGAGTAGTGGTCCTGAAATATTGTGCCAAACACTGAAAAGAGCACTTGGCACCGCAGCAACTGGGGCAAAATGAGCCAGTGCTAATGCGGATCCAAGCCCTGAATTTTGCATTCCTACTTCAATTGAGATAGCCTTTTGATCTTGAAAATCTAGTTTTAAAATTTTTGCTAGTAAATAGCCAAGTAGAAGTCCGAGTACATTATGTAAAATAACGACCGAAAAGATTAGTAATCCTGTCGTTGCAATCGATTCTTTATTCACAGCCACCACAGCAGAAGCTACTAAAACGATCCCTACTACAGACACGAGCGGTAAAACTTTCACACTTTTATCTACTTGTTTTTGGAATAATAAGCGAATCGCTACACCTAGTACAATTGGAATTAATACGATTTGGACAATGGAAAGAAACATATCACCCGCTGAGACTGGCAACCATTTGCTTGCAAATAATAGTGTTAAGCTAGGAGTCATAATGGGTGCTAAAATGGTTGAAATAGCGGTAACTGTAACAGATAAAGCTGTGTTTCCCTTTGCTAGAAATGTCATTACATTCGAAGCTGTTCCACCAGGACAACATCCAACTAAAATTACACCTACTGCCACTTCTGGTGGTAATTGAAATAAATTAGCTAAGGCAAAAGCAAGTAGAGGCATAATGGTATATTGTGCAAGAACTCCAATGAAAACACTTTTTGGTGCTTTCACAATCCCTTTAAAATCATCCACCGATAAAGTCAGACCCATGCCAAACATAATAATTCCGAGCAGTAAAGAAATATGGGGGGCAATCCAGGTAAAACCACTTGGTACAAAAAATGCCATGATTGCAAAGATAATAACCCAGATTGCAAACGTATTCCCAGCAAATTTACTTATATTCTCTAGCAACTTCATATACTTATTCCTCCCTTTTTTAGAGTTAATTTTTTCCAAAAGTTTTGAATTCTTTAATTGTATGATATTCAATTGAAGCTATATTACATAAAAAGCCGCTTAATCATATAAATATGTTTGCATTTGATATAGTATACTTTCAATCAACGGGGTTTGTTCTCGAATTAGATCTGAATCGTGATATGTTTATATATCTTGGGAAAATATTAATTTCATGTAATTCTGAACTTGGCCTTAAAAAAGATATACGTTTTGCTAATAAATAAAGCTGCATCCTTTATTGTCGGATTATACGGCTTGTTACGGTTGATATAGACATTTTATCCTATCTTAATTTAATGATCAAGACTTGTTCCATGTCCACAATAAGCTATTCAAAAATTAACATTACAGCTCCATGTCGGTGCAAAACGACTATGATTTAATTCTTTTCACGGTATATTATATTTACCCTGATATTAATTTCATAAATTTTATTTGACTTCTTTTTAGCTATAATATACCATTACTTTGTGCTTATAAATCTTTATATTTAGTTGATATGACAAACAGTTTAAGGACTACATAAAGCGAAGTCGAAAATTATAGATTTATCAGTATTTTGGACTGTACTACTACCAAATTTAGCTAATTTATACTCGTTATTAATTTGGCTATTCCATTTTTCATGGATAGCCATTTTGCTTTTCTCATTTAAGCATTAAGAGAACTTGTTTTTTAGATAGGGGTGAATGATATATAAGTATTTGGAATTAGATGAAAGTAGAAGGAATTTGTCCTTTTACTTTAGTCATTTTATTTTACAAGGGAAAGATTACATAAAAGCTATAGGATGAAAAATTAAAATGTACCCTGCAATGTGCTAAAAAATGGTTGATGAAGCAACTTATGCAGTTAAGACGTTCACGAACAATCAGATCCAAAAGACTTAAAAAAATTTTTAAACAAAAGTATATGACATCATCGAAAGGGAATAACAAATGAAAAAAATAAAATTAAATTCTATTAAAGCAAAATTAATTATAGCCTCTATCTTACTTTTAACGATCCCATTAATTGTACTAGGTGTTTTCAGTTATCAAAAAAGTACAAGCAGTCTAGACGAACTAGGTGCCATGAATTTAAAAAACAGTGTTGTAATGACAATTGAAATGATTGAGGCATTAAATTCTGAAGTGGAGAAAGGAAATCTTTCTTTAGAGGATGCGCAAGAAAAAGTAAAGGTTGCAATATTGGGGGAGAAGGATTCGGAAGGTCACCGTCCTATAAATCCGGATCTTGATTTAGGTGAAAATGGGTATATGTTTATTTTAGATGATGAAGGGAATGTTATTGCACATCCAACGATCGAAGGCGATAATACTTGGGATTCAGCAGATCCAAATGGAATTAAATCGACCCAAGAAAATATTAAAAAGGCAAATGAAGGTGGCGGGTTTACTTTCTTTTCATGGCCAATGCCAGGTGATGAAAATGTAATTGAACCAAAAGTAGCTTACTCCGAAAAAGACGATAATTGGGGTTGGACGGTGGTTTCTGGAACGTATATGATGGATTTTAATGCACCTGCGAAAGAAATTTTGAATATTATTTTAATTGTGGCGGGAATAGCTTTGGGCCTTGGGATTGTTATTATTTGGGTGTTCTCTAATACAATATCTAAACCAATTCGTCTTGTGGCTGAACGAATGCATTATTTAGCCAATGGTGATCTATCCCAGGAAAAAATAAATGTAAAATCAAAAGATGAGACTGGGCAACTGGCTAAAGCGATGAATGAGATGCAGGAAAAATTAAAAGAAATGATTTACAGTATTTCTAGTGCATCGGAAACAATTACAAGCCGAAGTGAAGAGTTAACCCAATCCTCTAATGAAGTTAAGGTTGGCTCGGATCAAATTGCTACTACAATGGAAGAGATAGCGTCCGGGTCTGAAACGCAAGCAAATAGTATTAGTGATCTCGCTTCTGCAATGCAAGTTTATGCACAGGATGTTGATAGAGCGAATGAAAATGGAGAACATATATATGATTCTTCCAGTGAAGTACTAGGAATTACGGATGAAGGAAGTCAACTGATGGAATCATCTAAACGTCAAATGGCTAAAATTGATCAGATTGTACATGAGGCAGTAGAAAAAGTACAAGGATTAGATGCTCAATCTCAAGAAATTTCGAAATTAGTTTCCGTCATTCAGGATATAGCCGAACAAACAAATTTACTTGCACTAAATGCTGCAATTGAAGCAGCAAGAGCCGGAGAACATGGGGCAGGTTTTGCCGTGGTTGCCGATGAGGTTAGAAAACTTGCAGAACAAGTTTCCGATTCGGTTACGGATATTACAGCGATCGTATCAAATATTCAAACAGAATCAAGTTCTGTAACCAACACATTGCAAGATGGATACAAAGAAGTTGAACAAGGGACAAATGAAATTGAAATAACGAGTGAGAAGTTCGATGGAATAAATAAAGCCGTTACAGATATGGTTACTAACGTTCAGTCTATATCTTCGAGTTTAACTAGTATTGTAGCTAATACCCAACAAATGAATAGTACAATAGAAGATATTGCGGCAATTTCAGAGGAGTCGGCTGCCGGAGTGGAGCAAACATCTGCATCTACACAGCAGACAAGTGCTGCAATGGAAGAAGTATCTGAAAGCTCAAATGAACTAGCTAATTTGGCTACAGAATTAAATGATTTAATCCGTCATTTTAAACTATAATGAATTTCCAAAAGTTTCCTACCCCTAATGAATAGGTAATGTAAAGCAAGCTTGTTTAAAGCCGTAAATTGTAAAAAGTTAGGAACTTTTCTGTATATGGACATTTAAATTCTATTGGGGTTGAGAATAGTAAAATTGAGTTTATAAATGATTAAGCACTAGCCGAAGAGCTTGAAGAATATTCAGAGCTAGAAGAATTATCATCCTATATATAAGGGCAGTTCCCCCTAAAAAAGGCTTTTTAATCAGGTAGTTTGTTTACTCAGCATGTATTTTTCCTCATATATTAATATCGAGATTTGTTTGATTTAATATATAGGGGAGGGAACTTAAATGAGTTGTGGATGTGAATCAACTTCAAGAAAACGTGATCGTGTTAGAAGAAACAGACATGACAGATTTATATGTGGAAGCCCAAAACAGGATGCTGAAAGAGATGTAAGAGATGAAAGCTATCGTCATTGTGGATGTCTTGATTGCAGACGTAGAAGAAATCAAGAAGTTTATTGATAATTGTGCGGGAACCCGCAATAAACGAGGCCGATGGGAGACAGCCCATCAGCCTCGTTTATTTTAAAGGGTTTGACTTCCTTCATAATTTTCCGTACAAAACAAAGTACTGGTTATTATTTTGTTCTAGCTTATATCCGTGCCAGCCATCTTGTAATAGTTTCTGCTGTTCTTCGATTTGATCAGTAGGAACTTTTTTTGTTTTGTTCCACTGGGGCTTTTCACTCTCTTTTATTTTCTTCACAAACACGTATCGTAATTTTCCACTGTAAATTTCAATTAATGCTCCCACCATCATCCCTTGGTTAAATTTATCTTTTAAGCTTGGAATATTAGACGGAGCAACTGTGCAACAAACATATTTAAAGGATGACGATTTATTTAATGTTTCCATAATCAGTTGCCCCAATTGTTGTTGTAGTCGGTTTCCACGGTATTTAGGATTCACCATCGAGATTTCTTGATAGATAATTTGATCCAATTCCTTTTCGAGCCCTACCGCTAATCCTAAATGTTCTTCATCGATAGGCGGAACCATTAAAGCTCTAAAGGCAATGAGTTCCTCTTCAATAAATGCTCCTAAGAGTAATCCTTTCCCATTTAAAATATATTGATACTCCTGTTCAGATAACGTTTGTCGTTTCTTTGTTCATTAGCGTTTCAGCTACAATCCGTTGCAGTTGAAGGATGTTATCCAAGTCATTTAAAGCTAATTTTCTTATTGTATAGTTTGTTCCATCATTTAGTATTCCGTTATAAATCGTACTCACTTCCATTTTGAATTAGACCGCTTCTTCTTGATTTTTTAGAGCGTTCATTTCTTCTTGTGATAATTTAGCAATGGTCCAGTCGGTGAATGCCAAATTTATTGAAATGATCGGGACGGTGAAATTTAATATTGCATAAGGCGCATAGGTAAATGCGTGAACACCTGATGTTCCAAAAATAAAAACACCACAAGTGTTCCATGGAATAAATACCGTGAGCTCTCTCGCTGTTACAGGCTGAAACTCGTTAGAATCCGTCTACAGTGGGTTCTTTCTCATTTTTCAATGAAAAAATTGCTGTAACTCGTTTGCAGGCAACTCCTTCTTTTCATTGATATTTACTCCTGCACAAGTAAATAGATAGGGAAGAGTGTTAAAAGGATTTTTCCCATTTTTTTTTAAGTTCATGTCTCTTTTTGTGACAGTCTTTCTTCCTCTTTATCCTTGAACACGGATATATAAATGACTATAAATAGGACAAGCGCGCTACCGAGTAGTTGATAGCCACCAAAGGGTATTTTTAGCCATGCTACTGAAGTGATAATAGCTGCTAGTGGTTCAATCGTTCCTAGTAAACTCGTTTCTTGAGGTTGTAAATATTTTAGACTTTCAAGATAAAACCAGAATGCGATCATTGTACCGAATAAAATGACAAACATTAAAAATAATACCGTATCTATCGTCCATCCTGTAGTATCAAATCTCCACGGCGGATGGATGATGCTCATACCGATTCCCCCAATGATCATTGCCCATCCGATTACATTAAGGGATCCCCATTTATTCAGTAATTTTCCAGCATAAAGCGTATAAAAAGCAAGAGAAACTCCAGATAGAACTCCCCATATGACGGCAGAAAAAGGGACTGATATTTGCTGGAAAGAACCATTTGTAAGCAATAAAAATGTTCCAACGAATGTAATTATCACTGCGATGAAATCTTTTCTTTTAAGTATACTCGCTTTAGAAAGAGCTAGATAAATGATAATGAATACTGGTGCTAAATATTGTAACATCGTAGCGACGGCGGCGTTTCCTAATTGAATAGAGGCCATATATGTATATTGAACGGTCAGCATTCCTAATAATCCGAAGACAAAAAGCTGAACAACCGCTTTTTTGTTCGTCCAAATTTGAAACACTAGTTTATTATTTTGAGAGAAATAAGCTAACAGAATCATGATAAATCCTGATAGTAGTAAGCGAACTGCCACGAGCCACTCAACAGAAAGAGTATCTACTTGAAATAATCTTTGTGAGACAGTTCCGCCGATCCCCCAAAATGTAGCTCCCAAGATAACTAATAAAAATCCTATCCAACGAGGTTGTTTCGTCAATTGATTCAGCCCTTTACAAATAAAAAAATGATGACAATATTGATAGTATGAACCATAAAAGGGGGAAGTAGCAAGTGGAGTTTAATAATTGGTTACAAAAATATTCGGATACATTAAATGGATAGTAACAAATTTAACACGGATTACTGAAGTGTCTCTTTTGTTAACAAAGGAAACTGTTTAAAATGAAGATGGAAAAGGAATAATTACTATGGACATTTGGATCGTTAATCATTGGAAGGATAATGATTATGATGTTAGCATGTGCTTTTTAAATCTACTTTAGGAGGTAAATATGGTAAATAAAATTATCGATTTTCTTATAATGAATATTGTTGGACTCATTCCGGTTGTTTTTTCTCTTTTAACTATTTTTAGTCGGAGTTATTTAAGTGAGTTTCGTACTGAACTGGATTCGATTATGGAAACGAAAACTTCTAGATTGAAAGCAGATTACGGTAGAGCGCTTTTAATTGGATTTTTAATTACACTTTCTGTTTCATTTGTTGTAATGAATGACTATAATTTATCTTTTAGTTTGGAATACGTGTTACTGATAATCATTTGCGGTATTTTTGTATATTTATTGCAAATTTTTATAAGAACATATTTATTAATGAGCAGGGAACGGGTTGGAAAAACGAAAAAAATATTTAATAGAGTTATTAAATTAATAGCTTCATTTAATTTTCTAGTTTGGTTTTTAGCGGTCTTTTTATTTGCTGTCATAATTGATTATCAGAAGTTAGATAATCCTGAAGTTGTTATTCTTATACTCAGTTTATTTTTCCTTAATACATTTTTTATTATCATATCGATGATTATTGCAACATCAACTACTACAACTCGACTTAAATTTAAAATATATAATATTCAACCAGATAAAATAGATGAAGAGTTGAAAGAATTATATATCGTTGTATTTCTAGATGGAGAACGTGTATTAATGAGCAAAAAGGAAGAGGAGAATGTTTATTTAGGCAGTAAGCCGTACTATATTTATTATCCCGCTTCTCATAGGTTGCAAAATATTTATATAGACCGTGGCGCAAGAATGGAAAATATTAACTGAAATAGCTCAATTGTAATGATATCGCTGAATTAATTTTAAAATCGCTGAATAAAATCCCGAATCGCTGAATCAAAACTCGAATCGCTGAATTAATTTTAAAGTCGCTGAATAAACTCCCAAATCGCTGAATTAATTTTAAAATCGCCGAATAAACTCCCAAATCGCTGAATTAATTTTACAATCGCTGAATAAAACTTCGAATCGCTGAATTAATTTTAAAATCGCTGAATCAAACCCCAAATCGCTGAATCATCCACCGCTACAACATTGCCGCCACCCTCCCCTCGCTTCCCGTATGGAGTTTAAAAAACAAAAGAACAGTTGAAAGTTCGTTTATATCGAACTTCCAACTGCCTCGTTACTATTTATTAAGTTCAGATTCTAATGCATAGCCAAATTGATATAACGTTTCTTCATCCCCGTGTCGACCAATGAGCTGGACGCCAATCGGGAGTCCACTTTCAGACATGCCACAAGGAACAGATAATGCAGGATTACCGGAATAATTAAATGGCGATGTCAGTTTTAATAATGCATATTGTGTCGTTACAGGTGTACGATCGATTGTTACTTCTCTTTGATCAATATTCGTTGGTAATATTGGTAATGTTGGAACGAGCAGTATATCGACATCATCGAATAGTTGATTAAATTTAGAGATTAATTTATTTCTGTTCATTTGTGCTTGCACATATTCATATCCACTAACTTGTTTGCTAGCTATTAATCTATCATATACTTCTTCATCAATTTGTCCTTGATAGCTTTCCAGAGAGTCAGCATGAACTGCAGCTGCTTCCGCTTTAATTGTTATAGCCTGGGCGTCGGCTATTTCTTCTATACTGGGCACGGATACTTCCGATACATTCGTTTGTAAACGTTCAAAAACATGGACACATCTATCAAAAGCATCTTTTATTTCCTGATTTACTTTGGTGAAATAGCTGTTCGTCGCGATACCGATTTTTTTATCCTTTACATCTTCACCAATTAATCTAGAGTAGTCTTTGTTTTCCTCTGTATGAAGGGAAAAATCGTCCTTTGGGTCATAGCCTGCTATTATGTTTAATAACAATGCATTATCTTTTATATTAGACGTAATAGGACCGATATGATCAAGCGTATAGGCTAGGGGAAATGATCCCGCCTTACTAACCAGACCGAAAGTTGGTTTCATTCCGACTACTCCACAAGCGGAGGAAGGAATTCTAATGGATCCACCAGTGTCTGTCCCTATAGAGGCTAAAACCATATTTGCGGCAACGGCAGCTGCTGAACCACTGCTTGATCCCCCAGAGATTTTTTTTAGATTATGTGGGTTTCTGCACGCTCCAAAGTAGGAACGGTCACCTACTGGCCCATAAGCAAATTCATGCGTATTTGCTTTACCAATAATAATTGCTCCGGCCTGTTTTAATTTTTCTACAACGGTTGCATCAAAAGCAGGGATAAAATGTTCATATATTTTGGAACCCATTGTTGTTTTTATGCCCTTTGTATAGATTAAATCTTTAATCGCAATGGGAATTCCGTGCAATGGCCCTCTTATATGACCAGTCATTAATTCTTCTTCTAGTATTTTTGCACTTTTTAATGCATCCTGTTCCGAAATAGTTATAAAAGAGTTGTTGTCCGGATTTTTTTCATAAATATTTTTTAACGTTTCTTTTACCACGTCTACTGGAGAAACTTCTTTATTCCTTATACATGTGTTTATATGCATAATATTCATTACTAATCTCTTCCCTTACGAAATCGTTGCGATATTTTTCTTTGTTCTTTTCCCTGGTTTAACAAAAATCATTGCTACCATACCGATAACTGACGCAACTGCTGCAGCTGTAAACATCGATGAGTACCCAAAACTTATAACAAGGAATCCAGTTAAAGTAGGTGCGATGATTGTGGCAGTATTTGTTATAAAATGGGTAATTCCTCCATAAGTTCCCGCTTTATTTGGTTCCGTATCAATGATGACAGACCAATACACAGAGTTTGGTAACGAGTTAAAAGCGTTTCCAATGGCCATAAGAACCATTACTCCAACAACTGTATTCGCGGTAGGGATAAGCATAAAACAAATAGCAGTTAATAATAATGAAACTACTGCTAAACCTGACCTTGCAATTCGCAGACTACCTGTTTTCATACGTAAATAATCTGATATTTTTCCGCCTAATAATACTGTAAAACAGGCACCAATCCAAGGAATCATTCCTAAATACCATAGCGATGATAACTGAAATCCAAATTCATCTTGTAGATATTTTGGCGTCCAAGTTAATAAAAGAAAATTAATATATTGGAAAGCAAAATAGCCTAAAGCGTTAAAAACTAATGTTGGATTTCTAAAAAAGTGATGCCATTTTATTTTTTCTTCTTCATTTTCCTCAACCAATTGTTCATCAGGAAGTAACGCATCCATGGAGCGGATTTTTTCTAGCTCTTCTTTCGTGACCTTTTTATGTTGCTCTGGTAGGTCGGTAAACATTTTCGACCAAATAATGACCCAAATAAGTCCTAAAGATCCTAGAAGGATGAACATCACTTTCCAACTAGTGATGGATAAAATCAAGACTGCTACAGGAGCGGTTAATAAGGCGCCTAATGGTGTACCTAACAGGCCTAAAGATACCGCAAATCCTCTTTCTCTTGGTGTGGCCCAATTAGCTACAGTTCTGTTTATCGTTGAAAATGTAGGCCCTTCAAAGAAACCAAACATAATGCGGACAACGGCAAATCCGGCAATAGCTGAACCACCGAATAGGGCAATTCCAATTTCTCCTGCAAATGCGGTGACTACAACGAAGAAAGACCATCCAATTCCAATGAGAATCCAAACAAACTTTGGTCCTTTTTTATCTGCAAGCGCACCTCCAAACAGCGCTCCGAATAAATAACCGTAGCCGAAATAACCAAGCACTGCTCCCCATTCAACGGCACCAAAACCATATTCTTTAATAATATACTCTTGAGCATATGAGATTGCTCCACGGTCAATATAGTTAATAATAACCATTAAAACCATCATAAATAAAATATTATAGCGATAACTATGCTTCATTCGTAAAAGCCTCTCTTTCTTTCTTTGTTAGTTAAATTAATTTTTGTTACGTCATTCGTTGAATTACATTTGTAAACCCTCCCAACTTAAAATGATCGCAATTCTTATAATATACATGCAAGTTACATGCCAAGTTTAACTTAGGGTTTTTAAATTACTTAATATATAGCCTTTGTTGAATGTTTATCCAAGTTAGTGTAAAATAACAAACACTAAACTATGCAAAAATGCATACGAAAAAATGCATTTTTGCATTTTGGAAAGAGGAATGACATTGATGGATGAATTTTCTACCGTATTACTTGATTCAGCTATGGATTCATTACGTACCGGATTTATTATGACAGACAAGGATGGTATTGTTCAATATATAAATAACAAAGGTGCCGTGCTGCTTAATAGTGAAAAGATAGATATTTTAGGTAAATCTATTTTTGACTTTGTTCCAGCGTTAAGAAATAGAACCTCTTCTGAACAGTCGCAATTTTTTCACGAGGTGTATTATGGAAACAGTAAGCTGTTTTTTAATTATTCACCCCATTTTTCGAAAGGTGAGTTAGTGGGTGCCTCCTTTTTGTTTAACGAGGAAAAGTATTATGAAGTTTTCTTAAAAAAATTAGACTCCTATAAAAATTTGAATCACGATTTAAAGGCAATTTTTGATATATCATACGATGTTATTTATGTGTCTGATCAACATGGAATTACGTTACGTGTTAGTTCTGCATGTGAAAAGCTTTGGGGTAAAAAAGAAGAGGAGTTAATAGGGAAAAGTGTATATGAACTGGAAACGATAGGGATATACAACCCATCGGTTACATGAATTGTGTTAGAGAAAAAAGAAACTGTTTCTATTATTCAAAGTACTCGGACTGGCAGGCGTTTAATGGTTGTTGGGACGCCAATAAAAGATGAGAATGGCAAAATTATTAGAGTTGTTAATGCCTCTAGAGATATTACCGAAGTTGATCGCTTGCAATCCAAACTAGATGAGACAAAACAATTGATGGAAGGATATAAAAAAGAACTTGAACATTTAAGGAAAAAAACGCTTGTAAATAATAAACTTATCTATCAAAGTGTAGAAATGGAAAAGGTGATTTCTTTAGCACATCGAGTAAAAGATGTCGATTCCACTGTACTCATTTATGGTGAAACAGGTGTGGGGAAAGAAGTAATCGCTAATTATATTCACCAATCAAGTGAACGCTCCGATAAACCATTTATAACAATAAATTGTGGTGCTATCCCAGAAAATTTGCTTGAATCAGAATTGTTTGGATATGAAAAAGGGGCTTTTACAGGTGCGATGAATCAAAAAAGAGGATTGTTTGAGTTAGCGAATGAAGGAACATTATTTTTAGATGAGATCGGTGAAATGCCATTAAATTTACAAACAAAATTATTACGTGTTTTACAAGAGCAAACTATTATTCGTGTGGGTGGTACGAAACAACTTAAAATTAATATTCGACTAATAGCAGCGACGAACAGTAATTTGTATGAGGAAGTAGAAAAAGGTAATTTTCGTGAAGATTTATATTATCGATTAAATGTCATTCCAATTAACATTCCGCCTTTAAGGGAAAGGAAGGAAGACATTCTTTCTCTCATACAATATTTCGTCCATTTATTTAATGATAAATATAGATTTTCAAAAACATTTTCAAGTCGTGCGATAGAACTACTTCAGCAATACCATTGGCCAGGCAATGTTAGAGAATTAAAAAATATTGTAGAAAGACTAATTGTGCTCACTGAAAATGAAAAGATTGATGAAACGGATTTAGATAGTTTGCTTTTTCATAATTCAGGGGAACGACAGCCAAAAGATGACGTAATCGTTAATGAAATCATTCCTTTCAAACAGTGTATAGAAAAAGCGGAGAGGCAATTATTGCTGTTAGCAAAGGAAAAGCATGAACATACAACAGAAATTGCAAAAGTTTTGCAAGTGAATCAATCAACGATAAGTAGAAAATTAAGGAAATTAGGGATTGAATAATAGTTTATGAAAAATTAGCCATCAAATATTGATATATTCAGGTTTCTTGAAAATCTAGAATTGAGCAGCTGTTTTGTTAAGTGAAAAGATGCGTAGTGGCTTGTGGCGAAGATTGTAAAAGGTTTGGTGGCTGTTTTCAAATAATAAAAGGCACAGTATTCTCGGTAATTGCTGTGCCTCCTCCCCATCATGCTAAGTGACTCACTAGTAAGACGACAGCATATAATCTTCGAGTTAACTAGTATCGTTCGTTGCCAATAGCCAACAAATTAATAGTACAATAGAAGATATCGAACAATGATTAGAAAATTGGCCGGTCGGTTTTTTCCGCTTTCAAGGACAGTGTGGTAACAAATGGGAGGGGCTGGAACTTCATAATTGGAACGAAATGAAGTTTAACGAGTCATTCTAGTAAATGGAAGGAGAGGGCGTGTGAATTTTAATTTAATAATTGTAAACTAGTGATATGATGGATGAATACAATCTTTTTAGAGCTTGGAGTGATTCTATTGAAGATTATTATCATAGGAACTGGAATTTTAGGGGCTAGTGTTGCCTATAATTTATCTAAATATGATGGTATAGAAACAGTTATGATTGACGGGGCACAGCATGGGAAGGCTACTACTGCTGGAGCGGGAATTGTTAGTCCGTGGACATCAAGTGTAACCGATGATTCATGGTACCAAATTGCCAAAAGAGGGGCTGCCTATTATCCTGAACTAATAACGTCTTTGCAGGATGACGGGGAACGTGAACTAGGGTATAAAAAGGTAGGAGCGATTTGCATCGGAACTAATCCGGAAAAATTGGCTGAAATAGAAAAGAATCTAATACTTAAAAAAGTGGATGCGGCTGAAATTGGGACAATTCAAAGATTAGGAACTGAAGAGACACAAAAGTTGTTCCCTGTTTTGCATGAAGATCTTCAATCTGTTTTTATATCTGGTGCTGCTAGGGTGGATGGAAACCTTCTTCGCAATGCGTTAAAACGAGCCACAATCCGAAATGGTGGACAATTTTTGGAAGGTGAAGCAACCTTATTACATGAAAAGCGAAGAATTCATGGCGTTATAGTTAATGGTAAGGCTATTCATGGAGATCTAGTAGTAATTGCTGCGGGAGCATGGGCCGGAACTCTTTTGGAACCATTAGACATTCAGCTTCAAATAGAGCCGCAAAGAGGACAAATAGTCCATATCAAACTTCCAGATATGGATACAAGTGATTGGCCGATTGTACTACCGATGTCTAGCCATTATTTATTAGCTTTCGACGATTCCCGTATTGTTGCTGGAGCGACTAGGGAAACTGGATCCGGTTTTGATTATAGACAAACTGCCGGTGGGATCCACGAAGTTTTATCAGAAGCATTAAAAGTTGCTCCCGGATTAAAAGATGGAAAACTAGAAGAAGTGCGGATTGGATTCCGTCCAATGGGATTAGATATTACCCCGACCATAGGCATGATTCCTTCTTTGGAAGGTGTTATGCTTTTAAATGGTTTGGGCGCTTCGGGATTAACGATGGGGCCTTATGTTGGTAAGCTAGCAGCATCCCTAATCATGAAAGAAAAAATAGATATTGACATTTCCCCATACGACCCAAAACATGCAATTTTATGAAATAATCGAGAATACTTGTGATTTCAATCCTAGGATGAATCGGCTTTGATTGAACAAAAAAGCGAAGGCGCAGTCCCCTTCAAACTGCGTTAGCAATTAGTGGGGGAAGTTCACTCATGGCTTTAGCTATATGACATGCAACCGGCATATGTTCCCCAGGAAATTCTGGTAGCGAAAGGTTCAAAAGAGGCTGACTACCGCCCTGTTAGGAGCGAATTTTCATAAAAGTAAAAAAGCAAATCATGGAGTATGTTCTATGATTTGCTTCTTTTGTTTCTTTCGGCCTTGGTAATTGGTGCCGAATACCCCGGCGATGATGGCGATTGCTCCGATAATATGGTAGTAATAAATGGATTCGTTTAAGAAAATGATTCCGGCAAAAATAGTAATTAATATAGAAATATTATTGAACACGCTCATTCTAGCTGCTTCAATTTGGTTTAGGGCATAATTGGATAAAAAGGATGTAAGAAATGATGCCAAAATGCCTAAGTACATAATGGAGAACACGAATTTAGGGCTCGCAAGTGGTAGAAAAAAACTGCCAAGTGAATGGTTGAATATATGGTATACAATCGCAAGGCTAATAAATGAAATAAACCCAATAAAAGTCATATAATATGTTAATGTGAATAGGGGATACTGCCTTGTTAAATTTCTTGCTAAAACATTATAAATGGCGATGGAAAATGTAGATAATAAGATTAGAATAATCCCCGCCCAATTATATGATTCGACATTAACACCGTTCATGACAAATATGTACATAACACCCACTACTGATAAAGTAATCGAGATTATTTTTAGACGTGTTGCGCGTTCTTTCAGTATGAGTGAAGCTAAAATCAACGTGAAAATCGGGATGGTTGCTTGTAATATTCCCGCTTCAGACGTTGTAATATAAACGAGTCCAATTACTTGGAAAAGGAAAAATAATGTCGGGTAAAAAATTGCTAAAGGAAGAATCTTCCGAAAGTCCTTTAGGCTTATTTTATGTATTTTCTTTGTGAATATGTTGATTAACGCCGCAACCAGAAAGGCGGCAGTAAAACGATACGCTAAAAGATCGAGAGTATTAGTTACGGTTAAAGAAATTTTTACAAATAAAAAAGAGAACCCAATGATTGATGCGTATCCTAGTGCTGCTGCATATGCGTTGACATCCGATTTTCTGTTAATATTGTTTTCCCCCTTAATGTGTTCTGTTTCATTTTATTATAACATTATTTGATATTAGTTAATTCAGAAATTTTTGGTGTGCTCAGTTTATTGTATGTTGATGTAAAATTCGCTGCTTAATTATAGTAGTATAGTGTGTGGACGATAGTATTTTTTTGTCACTTCGCATGAAGAGCGAGCGACTCCGCATAATATTTTGCCACCCAGCATGTTGAGGGATTGACTCTGCATAATATTTTGCCACTCGGCATGTTGAGTGACTCCGCATAAAATTTTGCCACTCAGCATGTAGAGTGAGTGACTCTGCATAATATTTTGCCACTCGGCATGTTGGGTGAGTGACTCTGCATAATATTTTTCCACTCGGCATGTTGAGCGAGTGACTCCGCATAATCATTTACCACTCAGCATGTTGGGTGAGTGACTCTGCATAATATTTTGCCACTCGGCATGTTGAGTGACTCCGCATAAAATTTTGCCACTCAGCATGTAGAGTGAGTGACTCTGCATAATATTTTGCCACTCAGCATGTTGGGTGAGTGACTTTGCATAATATATTACCACTCAGCATGTTGAGCGAGCGACTCCGCATAAAAATTTGCCACTTAGCATGTCGAGCGAGCGACTCTGCATAAAAATTTACCACTCAGCATGTTGAGTGCGCGACTCCACATAATTTTTACCACTATTGCTCGCCTTCAATCTCTGATAAAAAACTAAAAAGAACCCTATCTAATCTAGACAGATTGTGACCCTGATGGAGATACACATCTGGTAATTTATCCCACGCTCAGGTGAGGTACAAATTTATTGAACAATTGTTGGTTTGTTAGGAGTGAATTTTTCCAAAAAAGCAATAATGGGGATGTACTTCATTCTCACATCTTCTATTTTTGCGTTATAATAGGAGAGGTTAAAATTTTTGTTATTGCATCATGAAGGAGAGTATTAATTTTGGCAGATTCTTTTTGGTCACTCATTCCGCCGTTATTGGCAA